>CAZPBV010000153.1:7949-8314 GCA_964584675.1 uncultured Bdellovibrionales bacterium | reverse complement strand
TCGCAACGCTCGCTGTTTGCGCGGCCATCCTTGGCCGCACGCCCGAACCTCTCACCCAGTGGTGAGAAGTCCGGGCTAGCGAGCTCCGGCCGATTCCGTTTGACGCACACGCGAGATTGGCATGCCAACGTAAAAGGGGCGTGATTACCCCACTCACTGCATCAAAAATAATTCGGAATTAGATTCTTACCCAGCGTGCGCAGATGGTGACAGTTCGTCAGACTTAATTTCTTCTTCAACTTCCCCGGACGAACGTGCACTGTCCTTCTTGCGTTTCAAGCCTTTATCATGGCGCGCCCCAACCTCGTATCCCGGCACGTCTTGGCGCCGAGGTACCACAGGTGAATTAATAACTAGTGTCGTAA
>CAZPBV010000153.1:0-7939 GCA_964584675.1 uncultured Bdellovibrionales bacterium | reverse complement strand
TATCAGTATCCCTTTTATAGGCTATATCGAATGCTTGCTCGTCGATAATAAAGTACTTCTGAATAACATCCACCATGGCCTTCTTAAAAGAAGCCATCTCCTCCGGCGTGAGGCCGGTTCTATCCTGAACGAGCACAAAGTGCAACCTACTTCGCGCCACTTCCTTGCTCGCCTTTCCATTCCCAAAAAGAATATTTCTTAGCGCTGCAATCACGGCCCCTCCCTGTATGAAAAGTTTTCCACTTCTATTACCACCATACAAGCCCCTATCACGAGGCCATGCCAAATCTTCGCCCGATACGAGACCACAGCCCCACATCAACCAAATTTGGAATCGGAATTTGTTCTCCACAAACCCGGCCGGCGATACGAGAAAAGGCAAGTCCGGCGCGCGATCGAGGATTATACACCACCGGCTCCCCACAGTTGGCAGCCACTATAATAGAGTCATCCCGCTCGATAACCCCAATAAGGGGCACCCCTAAAATTTCCTGAACATCCTCAACCGAGAGCATATCCCCGCGCCGCACCATTTCCGGATCAAGCCGATTAATAATAAGCGAAGACTCAATTCCACGGGCGCTCAGCAAACCTATGACCCTATCAGCATCCCGAATAGCGGGGATCTCTGGAGTAGTAACAATCAAACCACTATCGGCTGCCGCACAAGCATTACGAAATCCCTGCTCAATACCAGCCGGAGAATCAACCAAAATATAATGAAACTCTCTACGATAGCTATCCAGTACTGTTCGAACATCTTCTTCAGAAACGACATCCTTGTCATCGGTTTGGGAGGCTGGCAGCAAATATAAGTTATTTGACTTCTTAGATTTAATAGTCGCCTGGCCGGGCTTACAAACATTTTTTGCAACATCTACTAAATTAAACACCACCCGGCTTTCCAGTCCAAGGATAACATCAAGATTACGAAGCCCAATATCAGCATCAACAACCAGGACACGTTTGCCGCGAAGCGCGAGCGCAGCGCCCAAGCTCGCGGTTGTAGTGGTCTTACCAACCCCACCCTTTCCAGAGGTGACTACAATCACCTCTCCGAGATTCTTGTCCTTGCTATGACCATTGTTGAGACTCATACCCTCTCCGCCCAAATAAAAATCTAACGCCTTAGCACCTACTTCCTGAATCTATTGCTCATACTGCCTTTAGAAACATAGGGCTCCACTGTAATCAGTGCGCCTTCTACCTTGGCAATCTCCGGAAAGTTTGAAAGCTCGCCGGCGCTCCGCGACACATCAACAGTGCCCCTTGAAATAATAGCCCCAATACGAAGCTGAGTCGGCTGCAAGTTAAGGGCAAAAATTACTCGTCCAGCGCCTGTCTCATCATAGGCTCCGGCATGAGCTACCCCGCGTAAACTTCCAAGAACAATAATATCGCCCCCCGCAACAATTTCAGCGCCTGAATTCACATCACCAAACACTACCACCGAATGTTCAGACTCAATCTTTTGGCCTGAACGTAATGTTGCATGCACTAAGCGAGCGTCGGGATCGTCCCACTCAAAGCCATCGGCAGCGCGAGGGGATCGCGCT
Organism: uncultured Bdellovibrionales bacterium; assembly: GCA_964584675.1. Taxonomy (GTDB): domain Bacteria; phylum Bdellovibrionota_C; class UBA2361; order UBA2361; family JBGSMV01; genus CAZPBV01. Next base: position 6,383 of record CAZPBV010000153.1, on the reverse strand, counting down.
AAATTATCGCGCTGAGTAGGCTGTCCCGCCCGAGCCAATGATTGACCAACACTCCCGCCGGAAAAACCTAATCCCCCGCCCAGGAAAGGAGAATCCGTGTCGTTACGCGCCACCCCTAAGCTCTTTGCGCCATCAAACAAACTTCTCGCGACCGCCGATGACTGAGGAGGTGATTGAGGAATAGCTGCACTTGCGGATCGAGATGCAATGACGCGAATACCAAAGTCCTCTGAAAGCAATTCCTCAACACTCTGCACTACTGCATCTGCGGGAACTCCCCCAATCCAGTCCAGACTCACTTCTTGCCCGCCAAGAAATGTCCTGCGCGCCGTCAAAAATTCACTAAGCGCACGCAAAAGGGTAGCCTTTTCAATTCGTCCATCGAGACGAATAACCAACCCCTCACCTGTGCCACGAGCAGTAACAATGCCCCCTCGTTCAGAAACGACATCGCTTGTAGCTCCTTCAACCAATGAACCCGTTTCAGCGGGGAAGTCCGAATTTTCGAAACCGCTATCCATAATATTAATGTAAGGAAATCCCTTGATATTGAACGCCCAATTGCCGCAGTAAATTCAATTAATTAGGTTTGAAAGCTTGTTTAACTAACTTATAGCAAACAGTTTTGACTACCGTCAATAAAGATTTCGTATCGCTATAAAAAATATAGGTAGTTATCCACAGCAAGGCCAAGGCCCTTCTCAGACTCAGCTGCCAAGCGTTGTCGATATGAGCGCATTGTGTGCTAAGTAACATGTCTATGTTTTCTCATGTAGTGAGTCGAACAATTGCCAGTGGACTTGGAAGTGGGTATGCACCATTTCTCTCGGGCACCGTCGGTAGCGCTGCCCTTGTCGTCGTTTGGCTGGCCTCTTTCAATCTTGGCCTATTTTCTTCGCCAATCTCGTTCACGCTTACCCTCATTTCTCTCACCTTGCTTGGTTTACTAACAGCCCGATCATGTGTAGCCAAAGAACGTCTTACGCAAAATGGTGGCGCACAAAAAATTGACCCTGGGTACATTGTCATTGACGAGTGGGTCGGCATGCTTATTGCCCTCTACGGCGTGCTTCCAGGAGAAACCCTGAAAATACTTGGGGCATTTGCGCTGTTTCGTATCTTTGATATTTTGAAGCCAGGCCCCATACGACGCCTTGAGAAATTGCCTTACGAGTGGGGCATTATGGCGGACGATATAGCGGCTGGTCTTGTTGCTCTACTCGTAAGACTGCTATGTGGGTTCTAATTTTCCAAAAAATTTCTAGATGTACGTTGTTCTTGGTCAGCGGGGTCATACTATGCGCTGCTCTTTCAGAAGGGGCAAGTTCGCAGGAAGAGGAAGTGCGGAATGAAGTCGCTCCATTTGAAAGCCTGCCCGCAAATTATCAGTCCCTATTTTCTATAGGAAATACACAAGGGCTGTCTGGCAACTTAGCTTTTAGCGTGAACATCATGGGATATTATCGCGTGATGGTTTTAGATCTTGATTCAAAACGAATTAGAAAAATAGTCGATGGCCCAGGCAATAATAGCTACCCTTCTTGGAGTCCGAGCGGGGAAGTGCTAGCATTCACTTCCGACCGCGATGGAAACGCCGAAATATATATGGCGCGCTGGGACGGGCAAAATCAGAAACGCCTCACCCGTAACACCGTAACTGATGATAATCCGTCATGGGCACCGGATGGAGCAAGTATTGTATATTATTCCGAAACTGGCCCCTCAGATAGCGCCTCTTCTGAAACAAATATTTTTTCACTCAAAGTAAAAGATCCCAATCCGGTACAGATCACCAAGCTAAAAAAGCGCAATACCACCCCGCGTTGGTCCCCCGACGGAACCATGATTGCCTTCTCTACTAACCGTTTTTGGCCGGGGTGGGACATATGCCTTTGGAAAGTGGCAACCCATACCGAAGACTGCATTTTGTCGGGAGCCTTATCCTACTGCCGACCGAGCTTTCGCCCAGACGGCAAAGCACTCGCTTACTCGGGAGGAACATTTGGTGACATAGACGTTTCCACTATTGCCGTCGACACCAAGGCCATATCTGCGGTTACTGATCTCCCTGGGCGCGAATACGATGTATCGTGGTCACCTGATGGTTCAGGCATGGCGTTTACGGCCGAGAATGGGCGGAAAGGTATCTTTAGTATCTTCTTTGTTCGTCCTGGCAACGCACCGGCCCCTCTTATCACATCAAATTCTTCTATTCGCTATTTGGCATGGAGTGCCGCTAGAACGATCGACCTTGAAGCAAAGCGCATTCGCGAGGAATCTTACTGATGTGCATGGGCGGGAGATTTGTCCGCTGGCTTTTGCTCAGCGCTATGGTGGCATCGGTGTTTATCGTTCTAGCTGCATGCAGCCCTCTCTATGTAGTGCGCGCAGCATACGAAGAAGGGAAAATCCTTCTCAACCGGGAGAATATTGCTGATGTGATCAAGAATCCTCAGGTTGGCGAGGATGAAAGGTACAAACTTTCCTTGGTCCTGGAAGCACGTGATTTCGCCCAGACGATAGGACTGAGTCCAAGGGACACCTTTACTACCTATAGCCACATCGACGATGAAGCGGTCGCGTGGGTCGTCTCCGCCTCCCCGCCCGACATTTTTCAGCTCTATCAGTGGTGGTTCCCAATAGTGGGCTCAGTTCCCTATAAGGGTTTTTTTGACAAAGAAGATGCCACTGATGAGGCCCGCTCACTGGAATCTAAAGGATATGAAACCTGGGTGCGCGGCACCGAAGCATTTAGCACCCTCGGCTGGTTCAACGACCCTCTGCTAACGACGACCTTGCGGCATCACCCGGTGCAAGTCGTTAATACCGTCCTCCACGAAATCTTGCACTCCACTTTGTGGATTCCGGATCACAGCGATTTTAACGAAAGTCTGGCAAATTTTGTAGGTCTTAGGGCAACCATTGATTTCTTCAGCATCCGACTGGAGAAATGCTCGACAGAAGATGCCAAGTGCGCCGAAGAGTCTCAACAATACCTCCTCCTTGCCCGCAAGGCATTGGTCAGAGAATTAGCCGTCGCCCGCGCGGTCGAGGATCTCTACAGCGCGCTTGAACACCTCTATGCGAGCGACACACCGAAGGAAGAGAAACTGGCCAACCGGTTGCAAGTTCATCTGAGCATTGTCGAACCGCTGCAACAGACGGTGGGTGAAGTGCCTGCTCTTTCGACTTTGAATAACGCCCGAATCATGCAACTTCGGCTTTACCTACAGAAACTTGATACCTTTCAAGAAGTGTTTACAATGAGCCAGTCGTGGCCCAGTTTCTTGGATCAGATGCGGAAGGTAAAACAGGAAGCTGAACATGGCCAGGCCCCTTTTGACAGTTTACGCACTCTGCTCAAGAAGAGCTAATCTGGCCGCGGTCTATATGGAAAATCAACCTTTCTCGGACAAACTCAATACTCGAATCCAACAGATTCAAAGCTGGCTTGTGGCGGGGTTCGACCCTGTGATTGATGATTTCCCAGACTTTTTGCGGAAATCTTTCGCACAACAGGCGGGAACCCTCGATGATCGCATTCGCTGCTTGTTGGTGCGTTTTTATTCAATCGCCGTTGACGCCATCGGTGAAAAGATAGTGGCAATCAAACCCAACCTGGCTTTCTTTGAGCAGTATGGGCTTGGGGGGCTACAGGCATTGCGTGAAATTATTGTATATGCTCGGAAGCGTTCACTCCTCATCATTGCCGATGCCAAACGAGGCGACATCGGAAGCACCGCCCAAGCTTACGCTAATGCATTTATCGGACACACGTCCGTGGTTGGAGAATCCCTGAGCGCATTTCCTGCCGATGCGCTGACGGTTAACCCTTTTCTTGGATTTGACACGGTAGAGGTGTTTTTGAACCAATGTGTACGAAATGGCAAAGGTATTTTCCTACTTGTAAAGACTTCAAATCCCGGATCAAGGGATCTGCAAGATTGTGGACCTACTGCGCAAGAGAGTGTGAGCCGATCCATCGCCAAATGGATCGGTGAACATGCTCGGCAATTGGCAGGATCGTGTGGATATTCTGGCCTCGGCGCCGTAGTTGGCGCGACCTACCCTCAGGAATTGGCTGCTCTTCGTACCCTGATGCCGAGTAGTTTTCTGCTCATCCCCGGAATGGGTGCTCAGGGCGGAACAGCATCTGATACGGTAGCCGGATTTACTCGATTAGGAAACGACATGGTTGCTTCCGGTGCCATTGTTAATGTCTCACGTGGTCTTTTTGGCAGTCTTCCGGAAACTGTGGTTGATGAAGTGTCTCTCGCGTCTGAGCTTGCTCGTCGTGTTGAGCACTTCAACGGGGACCTCACGGCCGTCGTTTCATCTTCTGTTTTCGCGGCAAACCCTAAATCACCTGGACGAGCGTAACGAACAAGTCGTTACTATATGGAAGTGCGGAGAACGTAGTGAAAAATTTAATGGTAAAGAAAGGGGGGCTCGCTGAATGTGGCTTTCCGAACGGTTGTCTTGTTTCTTACGAAAATGATGGGGTCCCCATTGTGGCGGTCGTCGTTGGCAACAAGAAGGACAAGTACCTTCTTCTCAATGATCGCGGACGCGAAGTGGAACTTCAAGCCATCCGGTTACACGCCCTCCCTGCCTCTATTCCGGGAGAGCTATCCACACGTGAATCAAGGACTGCTTATCTGACGGAAGTTTCAGCGCGCGCTCATGAAATTGCAAGCTCAGTCGTGGTCGAAGACATATGGGCTGTTGTTGCCGCTCAGGAGCGCTCTTACAGAGTGAAAGAGCTTTGCGAACTTTACTTTGCGAGTAATGATCTCAACAATCATCTTGGTCTTTGGCTGGCGCTTATTCAGGATAAGGTCTTCTTTAAACGCACCAAGGAGGGCTTTCTCCCCCGCCCACTTTCAACCGTTGATGAACTGCGGCGCGCTGAGGCAGCACAACGAGAAAAGGCGCATATTCGGAAGCAGTGCCTTGAGTTTTTGCGCGCACGACTGTCGCCAACGGTTTCTTCTCACTCGCTGCCTCAGTGTCCCCCCGAGGTGCGCCCTCTTTTAGAACTACTGGAGGAGATCGCAGCGGGTGCCGGGCACATTGACAATGCCTCTCTCAAGGACGCAAAGGAATTTGTTGACCTCGCCGACGGTGAATTTGGCTTAAAGCTGCAAGGGAGCAGAGAACAGCGGGTATTTGCACTCCTATGTGCTATCGGCCACTTTTCTCGCAACACGAATCTTGCCTTGTTCCGTCACCGCTTGTCGCGCGAATTCAGCACAGACGAACATGCGGCCGCTGGGGAACTCAAATGCCCGGAAACCTTGGAGGAGTGGTGGGTCAAAGACCGCGTGCGGTCACCCCAGGCGGGGGCTCGAATTGACCTGACACACCTAGAATCGGTCACCATTGACGACGCGAGCACGCAGGACATGGACGATGCTCTATCGTTGGAACAAACACAGGATGGTTATTGTTTAGGAATACATATCAGTGACGTTGCAAGCTTAGTCGAGCATGACTCTTTGCTCGATCGAGTAGCCCGTTCACGCGCCACCTCGGTATACTTGCCGGAAGCAATTATTCATATGCTCCCGCCTGGCATCTCGGAACATTCGGCAAGTCTGATTGCTGGTTCAATGCGCGCTTGCGTCTCCTGCCTTGCTCAATTTGACCATAGCTTCAACTTCACCAGTGCCCGGATAGTTCCGTCGCTTATTCGAATAAGCAAACGCTACTCATATAACGAAATCGACGAGCTCTTAGAAAGCAGCGACGGTCCTCTTCAAACATTGTACACCATTGCAACCAGCCATGAAACAGGGCGCCTTGAAGGAGGCGCCATGAAAATATACAAGCGTGATCTTCAGATCTCGTTGGATGATGCCGGCAATCCAGTCATTAGTGAGTTTGACGAGCATGGCCCCGCCAGAAGCTTGGTGGGCGAGTGCATGGTGATTGCAAATAAAATTCTTGCTCAGTATGCCAAGGCGCAAAAGCTACCGGTAGTCTTTCGATTACAGGAAGCTCCGGACAAAGACCGAATCCGCAGCGTAGCTCGTCATCCTGGCGAGGGACCGGCTGCTGACTACTCCGCCCGGGCAGTACTCAAGAAGTCAACCACCTCTCTAACTCCCGGACCGCATGCTGGACTTGGTTTGGAGGCGTACTTGCAGGGCACCTCACCCATTCGACGGTACGTTGACCTTCTCAACCAACGTCAAATTCTCCATCACCTACGGTTTGGGCGGGGTCAATACTCGGAAGAAGAACTATTGAAATTGCTCTATACCACCGACGAGCCCCTTGACCGTGCTAGTTCAGTGACCAAGGAAACGAAGCGCTTCTGGTTATTGCGCTATTTGGAGCTGCAAATGGAGAAGCGCGGCTCGCGGCAGGAATCGTTTACC
>CAZPBV010000152.1:1512-8333 GCA_964584675.1 uncultured Bdellovibrionales bacterium | reverse complement strand
GATCGTTATTGACGTTGGCATTTCCCATGACGCGCATGACGATCTTCTCGCCAAACTGCGAAGGTAAGGTGCTAATGCGAAAATCAGCATCAACCCCATTAGATTTCAACTTAAAAGAACCGTCCTGGGGAATTCTTTTTTCGCAGATATCGAGATCTGCCATAATTTTTAGCCGAGATGAAATTGCCGCGGCCAGTTTGTGAGGGATCTTCTGAATCTCCTGAAGTACCCCGTCAATACGAAAGCGAACACGCAAGAGCCCTTCAAACGGTTCGATATGAATGTCAGACGCATTGGTCTTGACTGCTTCTACAAGAAGGCAGTTGACCAGGCGGACCAAAGGAGCGTCTATCTCAGCCACGTCCTGTTGAAGTGGAGCATTGAGCGCGGTCTCTAAGTTTTCTTGACCATCCAAGAGCTGTCGAAGGTTACCCTCAATAGTTGAATCTTCAGTACCAGAAGCACGCTTCTGACGCTGCGCCAGCTCGGCTTTTAGCTGAGCGCTTGTCTTCGCGGTTTTGAGCCCTTTGGGGGCGCCGGCATGAGAGCCAAAGGCCATGCGTACTCCTTAGTAAAATCGGCAAAATAAAGAATCCCAGTCCTTCGGCCCCTCCACATGCCTATACAGAACTGGGCTGGCGGTATACCGAGTCGTCTTGGATATCTATAGAGCTAATTCGTATGACCGGAGCCTGTGCTCAACGATTCGAAACTGAATTTTTGAGAACGCTTTGATAAAAACTTGTTTTTCCTATGTGAAAGCTTCAGCCAGGCGCTGACACATAAGAATTTCTCGTAGACCAAGGTCAGTGCTGCTTCAATAGAGACGCCGCGCGTGAAGCCTCCCGGCGCGCCCGAAGGGCTTCGATCACGGCAGGCAAAATGGACACAATAATGATGGCCATGATGACAACGCTAAAGTTCTTTTTTACAAATTCCAAATCGCCAAACAGATATCCGCCGCCAACAAACAAAATAACCCACAGGAACGCCCCAAAAATGTTATATACACCAAAAGTGCGATACGGCATTTTTCCAACACCAGCCAAGAAAGGCGCAAAAGTGCGAACAATCGGAACAAAGCGCGCAATAACTATAGTTTTTGCGCCGTAACGCTCGTAAAAGCGCTTTGTCTTTTCTAAATACTGCGGCCGAAAAATTTTTGATTCTTTGTTTTCAAAAACGCGCGGGCCGACATAAGCGCCAATTGAGTAATTCACCGCATCACCAATGACAGCCGCAACAAATATGAGAAGCCCAATGGAATAAACATCCAGCGACCCACGGGCGCTAAAAACCCCCGCGGCAAAGAGCAATGAGTCGCCCGGCAAAAACGGGGTAACCACCAACCCAGTTTCGCAAAATACAATCAGAAAAAGGAGCGCATATGTCCACGCGCCGTATTCGCGAATGATAACATCCAGATGCTTGTCGACATGTAAAAAGAGATCAATAAGCTGGTAAATATAATCCATACGAGTGCACTCACAAACCTCAACAGTTACGTAAGTTTTTGGTTATACTCGACAAGAAGGCAGGAGGCAAACCTCCTGTCCGGCCTCGCTTTACCGTTCGAGAAGGCTGCGGGCGGTGTGCGCCACATGTTCGGCAGTAAATCCAAATTTCTTCTGCAACTCTTTAAGCGGAGCGGACGCGCCAAAGGTCTCCATCCCAATGACCTTACCACCGATGCCAACGTAACGCGCCCAGCCAAAAGTCGACGCCTGCTCGACTGCTAGGCGTGCTGTCACTCCGGTCGGCAACACCGACTCTCGATATTCGGGAGATTGATGCTCGAAAAGTTCCCAGCAGGGCATGCTGACTACTCTTGCTTTTACTCCATCTTTCTTGAGCATTTCAAAGGCTTCTACCGCAAGGCCGACCTCACTGCCCGTTGCCATGAGAATCACCTCAGGTTTTCCTCCCGGAACGGCATCCGCCAACACATAGGCACCCATGCACACATTTGAGGCGGGAGCATATTGGGTTCTGTCAAGGGTTGGGACTGCTTGCCGGCTTAATATCAGCGCAACCGGTTCATGGTGCAGCTGCATAATAAATTTCCACGCCTCGGCCACCTCATTGGCATCTCCCGGGCGGAAAGTAAGAAGGCCGGGAATCGCTCGCAAAGACGGCAACTGCTCAATGGGCTGATGAGTCGGCCCATCTTCCCCAACACCAATAGAATCATGGGTGAATACATAGATCACCGGCAACTCCATTAGAGAGCTCAAACGAATAGCCGGGCGCATGTAATCGCTAAAAATCATGAATCCCGAGCCGTAAGGCCGAACCTTACAGTGCGACATACCGTTCAGGATGGCCCCCATTGAATGTTCCCGAACCCCAAAGTGAAAATTTCTGCCGCCATAACTTTTAGCGGTATAGTCCCCCGCTCCTTCGAACGTAAGGCGAGTCTTTGTTGATGGCGCCAAATCTGCCGACCCACCGATAACCCAAGGAACATTCTTAGCGATAGCATTCAGCACCTTGCCTGACGAATCTCGACCGGCGACACCCTTCGGATCTGCAGGAAATGTAGGGATTTCTTTATCCCACCCCTGCGGCAATTCACGATGCTGCATACGATAAAGGTGATCAGCTAACTCTGGAAAGGCATTACGATACGCATTAAATCTCTCCATCCACTCATCACGCAATTTCTTGCCGCGCGCTCCCATGCCGGAGGCGAAATGTTCTTTAACTCCTTGAGGCACAAGAAACTTTTCATTTTCCGGCCAACCATAGTTTCGCTTGGTAAGCTTGATTTCCTCTTCTCCTAAGGGCTCGCCATGAGCACTGTGGGTATCCTGTTTATTTGGCGATCCCCAGGCGATGTGGCTATCGACGATGACTAGCGTGGGGCGATCCTCAGTATGCAGGAAGGTGTTAAAAGCGCGCTCCAGCATATCGGTATCATTGGCATCCCCCACCCGCACCACATTCCATCCATAGCCGATAAAGCGGGTAGCAACATCTTCTGAAAACGCCCACTCGGTGTGCCCCTCAATGGTGATCTTGTTGTTGTCGTAGATCCAACAGAGGTTAGAAAGTTTAAGATGGCCGGCGAGCGAGGCAGCTTCAGACGCCACACCCTCCATCATGCACCCATCTCCGCAGAGCGCAAAAACATTGTATCCAAACATCTCAAAGTTGGGGCGGTTAAAGTGGCTCGCCATCCAGCGCTCGGCCATTGCCATGCCCACACTGACGGCAACTCCTTGTCCAAGCGGACCGGTGGTGGTCTCCACCCCCGAGGTCCAACGGTACTCAGGGTGCCCGGGGCAGCGGCTATCAAGTTGACGAAAGCGCTTGATATCATCCAAGGAGACCGACACTTCGCCCAGTGCTTCATACTTTTTATTGACAGCCTTAACACCGGTAAGGTGGAGCATTGAGTAGAGCAGCATCGACGCATGCCCAATGGAGAGCACAAAGCGGTCGCGGTTAGGCCAGATTGGATCCTGGGCATCGAACCGTAAGAATTTTTGCCAAACGGTATAAACCACCGGCGCCATGGCCATGGCCGTACCGGGGTGCCCTGAATTGGCCGCCTGCACTGCGTCCATTGAAAGAGTGCGAATGGTATTAATGCTCAATTGCTCAATTTTCTTTGATTCTTCGTTTTTCATACGTTCTGGATGACTAGACATTTGTTCCAAGTGTTTACCCTTCATTAGCACCACTTGGTCGTGACAGGCGCAAAAACGTTTCGGCGTTGACGTTAACTTAGGGGTGGGGGACAGGCAATGTAAATCTCCCTGTTCTCCTGTGGTTACCGCTTCAAAACACCATCATGGAGCGAGATGACAAGTATTAAGCCCCCCTTTGCAGTTGCAGTCCAGAACAATGGGCCTCCTCTATCGCTCCTCCTTTGTTAAAATGGTGTTTAATGATATTAATGAACATCGTGATGGATGTTCATTTTTCAAATGAACCGCCACAAAATCCTGAGAGTGCCGCAAGTAGAGGGCGTCCTATTGACAGGCCCGCTCTTGGTCGTATCACCACACTTTCGCTACCGGGGGCTGATAGCCCCTTTGTAGTTGGGCTAACCGAAGCCCTCGACTCTAGCATGGAGCCCCTACCCCTTTCGCATCAAACCAGACTGGTGAGGGAGCACCTGTTGTTCGTGGCTATCAAGAGTCTTCACACTGAGTCTATTTTTCCATCTACAACCGGTAAACCGCTCCTGGTGGCGTTAGCCGATGAGCTAGACGCCGTGTTAGGCCTACGAGAGCGTAACCCCGCACTTGCCCAGACCATCTTCCAGGGCATCGGCGACAGCTCCTTGCTTTTTTTGGCTCTCTTTAATCGCTGTTCAACGAACCTGCCGTCAGACGCAACTTTGTCTCCCCATTGGACTGGCGAAAAAATCGGACAATTGGCCTACGACGCTGCCCGAGATTGTTGCCAAAATAGATTCCCAGAACACGCCAACACCATGGGAGTTCTTTCTAGCCATTTCCTCGAATGCGTCCAGGTTGTTGGACAGGCTATTGTCACTTTCATGAGACACCAGAGAGTGTCATTTGGAGGCAGGCTCTTCTTGGGAGTTTGACTCGAAAATCGAAGTTTCCTTCTGACACATCAATTTCAATGTCATCGATGGTCTCAAAATAAACGGTGGAAAGGCCACAGTTTTGATTGAAAACACTGTTTGCCCGATCTATATTCGCACCGGTCGAGAATCTGGATTTCGGGAAATGTCAGAGGATTCAGGAAAAACAACCGGCTCTTACGCGAATGAAAAAGAGGCCGCGCGCGTCCGCGCGGAAGAGGCCCTGCGAAAGGTAGTATCAGACCCTCGCACCCCGCCTCGGTTTGCCGCTCGGCTGCAGTCTTGTCTGGAAAAAATTTCACAGCCCGTTCCTCAATTTCCAAAGATAAGGACTTTAGAAAACGACTAGCTTGGAGGATGTATTATTATGCCAACACCAGAAACGGGCCGGGAATGCGCAGTTACCCCTACTTCTGGAGCAGAACCATACCTTCGCCGCGAAATGCGTTTTCGCGAACTTGGTATACAGCTAAGAGCAACCGTTGGTTCGGTCTTTGACATAGCTCGTCTGCTTGGCAATACGGAATCAAGCGAACTAAAGACCCTCCTCGGTGCAATGATTGGCGATGCTGACGGGATTGTCGAGCGAGCAATTCGAGGGCGAATGGACTCCCTAAGCGCGCGGGCCTCAGCCGCAGTAATCACTCCGGCCTCTGACTCGTGCGACATCCTTTCAGGTGCTGCCAACGAAGTACGTGGCGCTTTTGAATCGGGTCTTTGTGATCCCGTGGCCACAGTTTCAGAAGAGGCTATGGCCGTGCCATCAGAGGGAACCAAACCACCACCTGGAAAGAGAAATCAATTTACGGTCCAACTTGGTGACGCCTGTGGAAAATTTCAGACACGAGCGTTACTCGCCCTTGAACATTGGAGACAAATCGGAACCGAGGAACTCTTGGAACTGGCCGAGTCAACGGTTAGAAGCCTTGGTGATACGGTGACCTCACACGTCCATGAAATGCAAGGGCAGCTATCAGCTCAAATTGAAAAACTGATCGCGCTGCCATCTGAGCAACAAACCGCTGACAGTTATGACCAAATTGCTCAATTGGCCCGCTATTTTTTTGAGCTTTCAAAGACTGCCGAATTTCCACAACCAGCTCCTTCAGGCCAGCAATTCGGCTGTCTTGACATAACTCTCTCTGGTTCGAGCTGGGCCAATACCATCGCTCGTTGGGCTGCCGACAGCAAAGAGGAGCTTATTACCAGACAATTGGCGGACAAGGTGGCAGGGCGAGACCATCTCGCACAAGTAATTACCGATCCCCTCTTGGTAGTATCCGTTCCCCAGACTGATGGTGCGCTATTGCTCCAGTGGGGTTTTGTCGAAGATGAGGATATGCTGGTAGGCGTCGTGACCAGTGACGGAAGAGTTTTTCTCCAAGTATCGATACCTCTTGATCCTGCTGACGCATTGAAGGACCAGCCGCAGACGAGAGATTATCGCTTTCCCCATGAAAGCTCGATTCTCACGGTCTCATCAGATATACCGGCATCGGCTTTTCTTGCTCAGGATCCCCACAAGAATAAACCTGTTCTTCGGATAGTCGAAGGCGCAAATATTACAGAAGTAGCCTTATCCCCCGATACCGTTAGTGTGACTATTGGTGACGATATGTCGGTTTTTGGCACTCTTACCCAAGGACGGGAGAGCATGAGCCGGTTTACAATATTCCCGGTAATTCCAAATGGTTTTTTGGGAATAAGAACCGCTCTCCATTCTTTTACGGTTCCTCGAGAATTTCGAGGTTGCTTAGATAGGATTGATGGCTATTTATACGTCATGGGCATCGATCGATCAGGCCGTTTGCTTCTCGCGTCCGAACAAACAGATTGGACTTTGCGGCAGGTAAATGGGCTTTCGCCTACTCCCGAACGTCCCTTGGCGCGCAAGTTTCTTTTTTCTCAGCCTGACTCTAAAGTCGTCTTATTGGAGACTTCAGATAGCGAGGGTCCGCCGTCGCAAATGACGGTCGCCTCTCTTCGACCTGGTGGCGATTCTGGCCCTGTTTTGGAGGATAAGCGTTTTTTTGATTTCATCAAGGGACTGGGTCCCGAATTTGCTTTTCTTGCACTAAGCTACGATACGACCAAATGCGCTGTTCGTTGCACAACCGACAATTCAATCCGCATACTTCGCATGGAGCAGACCGAGGCTGAGCCTCTATTTCCGGTTGATCAAGTAATAAAGCTAGCGGATCCCCAAGAGCATGTCGCCAGTGTTATTTTTTCCAATGATGATCGAATAATATTACTGAGC
>CAZPBV010000152.1:0-1502 GCA_964584675.1 uncultured Bdellovibrionales bacterium | reverse complement strand
AGGAGAGCGAGGCATGATTGTGCGTACATACTCTTTGGCATCGTCCAATTAATTATGTCGTTCAACGACAGCAGCCGGTGATTTGCCTAAAATTTGCTTAGCAAGAGTTGTTTTGCCCACCTGGCGCGGGCCCTCGAGAAATAACATCTTACGCTCGAGGTCACTCTCGACTTGGCTCTGAAGATAGCGAATTATTTTGCTAATTAATTATCGTGCATCGTAAATCACAAGCGTTTTTTTATGATTGGCGGCTAATCCAAAACACCCGAATTGAGCAAATTCATCGAAATCGCTGATCGCAAAAACAGGAAAAGGCCGGTCCATTGCACTGCCAACCACGAACAGCCGCCTCATCATAAACTAACAATACATCGAGATAGTTAACGGGCCATTTTGTAATAACAATTTCGGGTAGAAGAGACATTCTAGCGGGGCCCTTGATCGTGCCAAGCGCATGAGGACGACCGAGGACCCCAGCAGGAAAAAAGCGTTTTTTCCCAGGGGTCTGTACTGGGTTCGTCCCCAAACGGGGGCGTTGGAGGTTTGCCATGAGTAGAGTGGTTCAAAAGAAGGAGGTACGGCGCGCGTTCTCGTTGATCGATGTGCTCGTGTCCGTCGCCTTTGCGGCAGTCTTGCTCAGCGCTGTCCTTGCCGTTCCTGACATATCGATGGCACGGGCGAATGCACGCTCTGTGCAGTGCGCGAGTACACTGAAAGGCTTGGCCAATGGGTTCTCCACTTACTTCACCGAGAACTCAGGCTGGATTCCCGGCGTCAACACCACCGGCCAGGCGTTGCGAATGCAGTCTCTGGAAGAGCAGATAGGAAACCCTCGTTTTCCGGTTACGCCGGGAGACTGGGTTGCTCCCACGCAAACCTTGCGCATGCCCGGCAACACCAAAGCTGAGCGACTGAAGGGAATTGCCACGCAATTCCGTTGCGCTGCTCTTCCGCAGTCCGGCACCGACCTAAGCTACATTATGCCGGATTCGTTCCAGAAGCTTGGCGCGTCAGCAGCAACGAGCGAAGACGCGGCCGTTCCCGACGGGGATACTTCGGTAACCCTTGCGAAAGACTACCTGCCGCAGGTCACCAAGGTCGGCGCTCTTGACCAGAAGATCCTCGTCTGCGACGGACCGACCGATGGGGAGGATCCGTTCGTCGATCCAGGTGCCTATGCCTCGCCATCGTCGGTGTACGGCAATGCCTCGCCAAGGCACGAGATCGGCAGCAAGGCAGACATCAATGCCCTTTGCTTCGATCTGTCCGTTCGGCGGCTGAATTCAGAGCAAGCAAAGAGTCCGCTGTGGTGGTATCCAGTGGGATCTCGAATTGAGCACGGAAGTGGTCGGACCGTGTATCCCTAGTTGCTTCGCCACCGGGAGGGTGATCCTAAAAAGGCGTCACCCTCCCCCAAACACTCAAGGAGGTTCTTTGCAAGCGTTGACTTCCTGCTGGAGTCAACCCGCCATCACTCGCGGCAGAAATCCCCGCAAACCATT
>CAZPBV010000151.1:0-8354 GCA_964584675.1 uncultured Bdellovibrionales bacterium | reverse complement strand
GTTCGGACGCGGCCGCCACGGCAAGAGCTTGCTCGGAAGTAGATGAAGCCGTTGTTGCCAGTGACTGGGATGTCACTTCAACCTCGGTTGCCGATGAAGCCAACGTCGTAATAACCCCCTTGACGGTACTTTCCAACTGGTCTGCCAGACGCAACCGCTCAGCCTCCGCGGCCTTAAGCGCCTGTGCCTGATGCGACATATTGACGGTCGCTTCATTAATAAGGTTGGCGGCGGAGCAAAAAGCGCCCTTCAGCCCGCGAGTAAGGAGGCGTCGAAAAAACTTGCCTTGGCTCGCATAAGCCAGCGATGTACCCGCCTCGCGGACAAAGGCATCGGTAACATCAAGCAATCCATTCACCGCGCGGCACAAATCCGCAATATCGCGATCGGAGGGAACGTTAAGAATGCGCGCCTCAAAATCACCATTACGGGCACGATTGCAGACGGTCGTCACCTCTTGCATCCATCGAATTACGTCGACGCCCTCGGACTGCCGCGGCAAGCCTGGCATGGTAGAAGGTGTGCTGTGCGCGGTCCCGTTTGCCTGTCCCATATTCCTCCCCCTATAACGAGCTACAAACTAAAAGCCAGCTCCTCGTAGCTGACCTTTTTGTCTGACAAAAAAGCATGGAGTAAAGCAGCTGACGCTTCCAGGCCCTTACGAGGGTCCTTATGCTTTTGCTCCTCGCTCAGAAGCAATTTATAAACGGGTTGAATGGCCTCAACCGATTTTCTGTCCGGCACCCGGCGGTTGGAGTGAAAACCAACGATGGCCCCGTTCTTGTCGAAGCTCGGAGTGACATGGGCAAAAACCCAGTAGTGGTCTCCGCCCTTACACATGTTGATCACATAAGCAAAAATTTCACTTCCGCGGGTGATGGTATCCCATAGAAGTTTGAATACACAGCGCGGCATGTCGGGATGACGAAGAATGCTGTGAGGCGCGCCTAGCAACTCTTCCTCCGTATACCCGGCCAGACGTTGGAATACGTCGTTGGCATAGGTAATTTTTCCGCGAATATCAGTTTTGCTGACGATCAGCTCGTCCTCTCCAAAGAAGCGCTCTTTGCCGGTCGGTTTATACATAGAGTCCTCAGGTTTTGATTGGCCGCTGGAGCGAAAGGAAGGCCATTTTTCTGTATTTTTTTTCGACCGAAAAGAAGGGTTACTTAAATAAATTCTTGGTTACAGCTAATGACGGGGTTAGCATAATGTTATAAAAGCATGTGAATGGTTTAATCGGAAAATTATGTGACCTTAGTGGGTTACGTTTTTTCTTGCTTTTTTAGGAGTATATAACATGAGTGCGGTGACCGCTGCGCCAGCCAAGGATTTAATGACAATGGGTTTTGATCTGTTTGAGCTGATGCAGGAGCCGTCCAGGCGCTTGCTGAGCGCCTTAGCTACTAGCACGGAGGATCCTCGTAACGGGTCAGCAGCAATAATTGCAAGTTGGCAAACGGGCATGTCAGGGAATCCCGATAATCATGTAGGCGAAGTAACCCAGATGCTCCTACATAAGACCATGCTACTCATGAAAAACGGGCGCGTCGGAGACTTTTCCGAGGTTGATCAGTGCTCTGGAGAATACTTACGAGATTCCATCGATTCACCGGACAAGTTAGGCCAAGCATGGAGAAATTTAGGGACACTGGTAGCGGTCACCAACAGGCGCTACCTTGGAGCTGCTGTTCACGCATGCAATCTTCCCCGATTTGCCGAAATCAGTAGGATTTCTGATAGTGATGAGGGATTGTTGGGTGAAGTCAGCAAAGTAATTGCTTTCATTAAGTCCCAAGACAACGACCTTCGCAGCCTGTCATTGCCTGGAACGGATCAGAAAAAGTAGGGCAAACATCACTTTCGCAAGAATTGATTAAGAGCGCTCTCAATTTTCTCCTCGGTCAGGGGGCGGGAAAGTGTAAGCACCTCAAGACCCTCAAGGGCGTCCTTATTGCCGACAATAAGGCACTTATCGTAGCTCCCGGGAGCCAATTTTTGAAACTCACCGACCTCGGTGATAATTTTGGTTCCAGGAGCCAAGCCGTCAAGGGACGAAAGCGGTCGCGTCGGCACCCCGCGCACAGCAATGAGATCCGAGAAAAGTTCAGTAATTGTAGGATCTTGGAAATAAATGGTAACGGGCGGGAAATCGGCCATATTGGCCGCCCTGCCATTGGGTTTGCATAAAGGCCGCGACATATCTATTTATTGAGATGACTATAATCTGCAAGGGACTGATATTTCTTTGTTCCTTAATGGTTCCGGGTAGGTAACACATGCTGAAACAGAATTGGCGAATTATTTCTCTCTTTGAGCGAATTGGAGACTTCGCCATCATTGTCATGTGCTTCTTTGCTGCGTACCACGGGCGCGATTCGTTGGTTTTCTGGAACGACCGCTTTGGCTGGCATCTTCCATTTATGGGCGACCAACTGGCTCCGCTCAAGGATTACTTTATCGTGCTTGCTGTCTCTCTGCTTGGCTACTGGGGCATGCTGAGTATGCTCGGGGCCTATAGCAGTATGCGCCTCAGTTCTAGCTTCCAACTACTCAAGATTTCTTTGGTAAGTTCGGTGGTCGTGTTCTTTCTGCTCGCGGCTGCGCTTTTTTTGCTTAAGATCGATCTCAGCCGAAGTTTTGTAGCCCTCTTTTGTGTCTTAGTTTGTTTCAGCTTGGCGGCAGAGCGCTATGTTGTTCTTGCAGTCCTTCGCTATTGGAGACGAAAGGGAAAGAATTTTAGAAATATTATTATTTGCGGGGTAGGGGAACAGGCTCTTAAAGTCGCTCGTGAAATTGCGGCTATGCCAGAACTTGGATTGCGTATTAGAGCATTTGCTCAACTCGATGAGGAAAAGGATCCAGATTCTTTGAATCTTCTTCGTTTTAAGAGCAAGGTACGTTCTCTATCTCGATCTCCTGCCGGCGCAAGAACCCCCATTGGCCGAGTCATTCAAGGCCGCTCCGCCTTTGGTCGCGCAATTGAGGAATACGCGATCGATGAAGTAATTTTTACAGATGTCGTCGATGTCATGCCGCATGTGGAGGAGGCTATTCTCGTGTGCTCGGAGCAAGGCATAAGAACTACCTTGGTAGCAGACCTTTTTAGCATCGGCATGGTCAAATCAGGACTCAGCTACTTCGGTGATATGCCCCTTATACATTTTCAGACTCCCCCGGGTGATCGCTGGGAGCTCTTTGTTAAACGAATACTTGATATCGCTGTTGCTCTTCTTTTACTTTCTGCGTTGGTGCCTGTATTTCTCATCGTGGCACTCTTGATAAAGGTTTCATCACGAGGCCCCGTGCTGTTTGTTCAGAAACGCATGGGACTTAATGGGCGAATCTTTGACATGTACAAGTTTCGGTCCATGTATGTTGATGCTGACAAGGATTTGCATCAGCTCAAAGAACGCAATGAAATGAAAGGCCCTGTTTTTAAGATGAAGAATGATCCGCGCATAACCCCTGTTGGACGTTTTCTGAGACGCTTTAGCCTGGACGAACTTCCGCAGCTCTGGAATGTCATGAAAGGAGATATGAGCCTTGTAGGTCCGCGGCCACCGGTCCCGGGCGAAGTCAGTATGTATGAAAGGAAGGATAGAAGGAGGTTATCCATGCGGCCGGGACTAACCTGCACATGGCAAGTAAGCGGTCGGAACAACATTAGCGATTTTACCTCATGGGTTGAACTTGATCTGGATTATATTGATAACTGGTCTCTCGGAAGAGATTTCATTCTTCTTTTACGAACGATACCGGCTGTCCTTTTGGGGACAGGGGCACGGTAGTGTTGTTGTAAAATTGGTTTTAAGTTAACTATACTGGGTGCCAGCATTAGTGCTCAGTTTGACCTATGGTGAGGTAAGTTATGTCAAAAGACTCGTGGGACGACAGGCGGAGAGCATCTGAGGAGTCCTATTTCGATAAGCAAAATCAACTGGCCATGGAGCGTCTCAAGCAGAGAACTGGCGACAAGATTCGTCGTAGCCCCGTAACAGGGGAACCGATGAAACAATTGACAATCATGGGTGTCATTATTGATCAGTGCCCAACAACTAAGGGAATCTGGCTTGATGCCGGCGAACTGGACGAGATAATCAAGAACTCCAAACAAGCAGGAGATGGCGGACGCGACTGGGTCAGCAGCTTTTTCGACGGTATTTTTGGAAAAAAGTAACCGCTCAGCCTTTGCCCGGATACTACGTTGCTAACTTTTTGAAAGACCTCGGCTTACTGTTAGTAATACCTCGCCCTTTCAAAAAGTTAGCGCCTTGTCTCCGGAAAAACTCTGAGCGGCTATTAAATAATAGTTGCATCCGTCTACGTCAGAGGCATGAGCGGAAAAAAAATAACTTCGGTTATCTCTCGATTACTTTTTCAAGAGTTGCCTTAAGATTCTGACGGGTCATTTGAATCCTAGATGCTTCGCTACCGGGGGTTACTGGCCTGCTTATGGTGGGAGCCTCTGAACGCACTGAGTGAACCGCCTTTTCCTCGGCAGCCAGTGTGCGAGCTGATGACTCAATAACGGGGGCTGAGACTTGAGGTTGAGGGCTGCTTGCTGCCTGAACTACGGCGCGCGAACGATGGACGAAATCGCTTGACAGGGTCGCGTGGCTCGCTTGCACCATATCACGCACGTTTCGTAGGGTAATCCGCATGCCGGACCAAGAGGCAGACGACAGACGCTCGGAACTAGCGGGGTTCATCATTTCCTCAACCATCCCGACGAGATCTGCAATTTCAAGTAACTTGTGTAGTGCCTTACTCTCTTCCATGGCAGCGATCCTTAAATCTGGTCTCTTCCATTGTGATGCGTCTAGGAATCAGACCGATACAGGTTTTTGAGCCGTTGGGTAATGCGACAACTGCTTGCGCGTCCCATAATTACTGCACATACTGCTTCAATATGATTTCAACCAGTGAATTCGATATCTTACAAAGAATGTGGCTTAGTATTAGACGTAGGTATTTTCCTCTGCGTCCGGACATGGACCTCTACACCGTCACCTGGAGCACTCGCAGACAGAAACGCGTCTTGGCCTCGGTGAACCTCAAAAGGCGACAGGTGCGGGTTGCTCGAGAGCTCCAGGCCGAGCCCCTTCACCAGTGGCTGGAGCCCTTGCTATTTCACGAAATGTGCCATGCCGCTTTGGACCCTCAAGTCATTCAACGAGGCGGTAAGGTCCGTTGGCACGGTCGTGAGTTTAGGTCGCTTGAGCGGCTGCACCCGCGCAGCGCAGCCCTTGGTGCCTGGATTAAGGGAGGGGGCTTTCGAGCTGCCGTTCGTAGCGACCGCGCGCGCCGATCTTCTCACGTCCGCATTCTATCTCGAAATGGTAGGCCTTCCAAGGAGGCCCGGGTTGAAGGATGAAGTTGTCACGCCGGCAATTCTTGTTTGGCGCTTCCGGTTGCGCTGCGCTGGGGCTTCTAACCGGAAGGTCCTCTTCGAGTGTAATGGAAATAACCGAAACTCCCCAAACCGTATATGCGACCGTTCCCATCCCTGATCTCCCTAAGGCTTTCGACGGCTACCAAATAGGTTTTTTGAGCGATATTCATCTGAGCATCTGTAGCCCAACGGGGCGTCTGGAACAGGCCTTGGCGCTGCTTAATGCCGAACATCCCGACTTAGTTCTTCTCGGGGGTGACTTTATTTGGATACCCGATTCAATCGTTTCTCAAGCGGCTCTCTCTCTTCAAGCTCGCTACCCTTGTTTTCACCACTACCGCTCCGTGGCAAACACCCTCTATTCCACCCTTGCCAAGCATTTCAAACAGATTCAGTGCAGGGACGGTATCTTTGGTGTCCTTGGAAACCATGATGGCTGGCAAGCCCCACAAACGTGCATCGATGGGTTGCGAGAAGGAAATGTCACTATTCTCAAGAATGAATGGGTCGAAATAGCGCGCGGCAACCACAAATTGACGCTGATAGGCTTTGATGACTATTGGACGGGGATGCCGGCGATTCCAGATGTTTCACAGGGTAAGACTGACAACGAGGTAAGACTGCTGCTTGCTCATAACCCGGACTATCTTTCTGCCTTACTCAGAAGGACCAAGTTTTCTTTCGATCTAGGCCTAGCCGGACACACCCATGGGGGACAGATCAAACTACCAGCCTTGGGGCCCATTAGTTATAATGTTTATGATCCGCTCTTTGGGGAAGGGTTGGTTTGGTTTCAACGAGCACATGTTTATACCACGCGCGGAATTGGCGAAGTTGTTGTTCCGGTGCGGGTTAATTGTCCACCGGAAGTATCAATTCTAAGGCTTTCAAGGGCTTAACTCCACAATGCGTAATGAGCGATTGCCACTATACTTGTACCTGAGATCGCATTAAAATAGCATAAGGGCTTTACTTTTTTAAGGAATTTACGTAAAAAGGGCCACCTAAAGTTTGTAATCATCACGGACGAAGAGTTTAGGGTTAGGGCCTAAATCTCGAGATTGTTTCTGGTGTTATAGCCCGGATCAGTGGCGTCTTGTTGTTTAATTGGAAGGAAATTTGAGTGAATTTAGGCGAAGTGGACAATTCAGCAGGTGATAATGAATCGGAACGTTCAGGATATCGGAAGCGATCTCGCACGACTCACGACGAGTCTTTTGAGGCAGGAGGAGCGCTTCCTGTGAACGGTAACGGCAGCTCAAATTCAGGCAGAGGTGGTGATTCGAGGGGACAGGATTCTTCACGAGGATCTGGTGATCGATTTGAACGTCAAGGCTCCTATGGTGGTGACCGCTACGACAGACCGAGAGCCCAAGCCATGGAAGTAATTGTCGAGAACAATGTTGAAAAGGCAATGAAAGTCCTCAAACGTAAACTTATCAAAGAGGGCCTTTTTAAAGAACTTAAATCGCGGCGCTACTATGAAAAGCCTTCTGAGAAAAAGAAGCGTAAGCATAAGGAATCTGTAAAAAAGATCCGTAAAGAAGAAGCTCGCCAGAAGCGCAATCCTTTTTTGTTCTCATAGTCATTGTTCTCGGAAAGATTGCTCTCGGGATTGTCTGAGGCTGTTTCGCAAGGGCGCGTTTCGAGCGATACTCTTGCTGACTATTATTTTTTCGGCCTTTGTTGCCAGCTGAGTCTTGCGCATTATTTACCGCTATATTCTCAAAGAGGCGTTTACCTATTTTGCTATAACGCTCTTTGCATTTACCGCCATCTTGCTTACCTTGCGGATGTTGCGGTTTGCCTCCCTCATTGTTGATAGGGGCGTTGAATTACTTCAGGTGGCCACGGTATTTCTGGCAATCGTTCCAACCTTTCTTGAGATTGCCATTCCTCTGGCGACACTGCTCGGGATCATGCTTGCTTTTGCCAGATTTTCAGGCGATTCGGAAGTTGTTGTCTTGCGCGCAAGCGGCGTCAGCCTTTACCGCCTCATCGTGCCCGTTTTTGTCTTCGGTCTCATAGCTGCCGCTATTGGTTTGTATGTCTCACACGATCTGAAGCCATGGGGATATCGCACTCTCAATCAGACTCTCTTTGACATTGCTCGCACCAAGAGCACTTCCGGGTTAGAGGCCGGAATATTTAATCGCATGGGAAATCTCACTATTTACACCGAGGAAGTGGATTACCAGACGGGCGCCTTAAGGCGTGTTCTCATTGACGACCGGCGCGATGCGGATATGCGCAAAGTCGTTTTTGCGCAAGCCGGGTTTATTGTGTCTGATTCGGAACATCGCACTATTACTATCGAACTGCATGACGGAACAATTCATGAGATGGTAAAAGGTAAGTATGTATTAACGCGTTTTGCATCAAATAACCTCGCACTAAGCCCGGATCAACTTTTTTCCGGCAGTGACGATAATAACTCAAAACAGACCAGCGAACTAAGTTTGGATGAACTGCGGGAACGTGTTCGCTACTATACCCAGCTGCTCCCATTAGTGCCGGCCGAAGGGGAGCTTCAAAAGGAGGACTTTCTCCAGCCCACACCAACGGGAGTGGCGCCTGAAAAGCTCACTCGCGATCAGCTGAAACGCAAGATTCGCCGGGTACAGCTCGAGATGGGCCAGCGTTTTTCTCTGCCATTGGCCGCTTTGGCGCTCGCCATTCTTGCCCTTCCACTTGGTATTCAGCCGGCCCGGGCTCAGAGAACGTGGGGGGTGGGGCTTTCAGCCTCCCTTGGCCTGCTGGTTTTTGTCTTCTACTATGGTCTCTTTTCCATCGGAGTGGTCCTTGCTCAAGGAGGACGCGTCCATCCACTTGCAGAAATTGGGGAAGAAGACGATGCCGGCGGGATCGCAGTCGCCGAACATCACTTCCACTTCGTAGACGATGGTTTTGCTCATGGGGCGGAGGGCGCTCAGGCCAAAGGATTTTCAATCAGCAGGGC
>CAZPBV010000150.1:5482-8479 GCA_964584675.1 uncultured Bdellovibrionales bacterium | reverse complement strand
GAGCTCCGGATTGTGGTTCCGGCTGTCGTGGGTTCGAGCCCCATCAGCCACCCCACAACACTTTTTGTCCGAACCGGACAGATAGGTAACAGAATGTACCTAAGACATGGGTAACACCTGTTTACACCTGCAAAGGCAGAACTTTTGGACCGAAAGGGTTAGGTAACGGTTCGAAGTTTCTGCTATCAGTGTCGAAGTATCCTAAATCGTAGTCGCTGAAAGAAACAAGCCAAGATTCCTCTGAGACTTGCTTTAATCCGACTGCATGACCTGCGAACACGCGACTTAGATTTATTTTCTTTTTTTCGATGCAGATTCTGCCACAGAAAGTGACGTTATCAGCCTTGTCGTGCATAGGGTATTCTAGAGGAGGAAGCCCCGAATATTCTTTCCTAGAAGGAGTGTAAACTTCAGAGGGGTATTTCATATTTAGCGCTTCATGAGGACGCTCTTTATTAAATTCGTCTAGGAATGAATCGAACTTTTCTTGTTGGCTAAGAAGATTTAAAGCAGCGGGTCTGGTTGTTTCGTTTTTGAGCGTAAGGTGCATTCTTTCATGTCTCCCATTTTGCTGAGGACATCCAGGTTCAATTCTTTCGATAGCAATTCCCAGCCGCAACCACCAGACAGAGAGACGGCTTAGATTGAACAGCGAATGCGGAGAAGCGAATGGCACTCCATTATCTGTTCGTATGGCAGATGGAAGTCCGAACTCCTTAAAAACCCTCTCAAATATAGTAAATGCGTACTTTTCTTTGGTACTTTCTAGTGCTTCACAAGCAATAATGTAACGGCTTGATTGATCAGTGATAGTGGGAGGGTAACAATATTTTTTGCTACCTAACATAAATTCTCCCTTGTAATCTGCGCACCAAAGGTCATTGGGATTGGTAACTGTTGAAAGTTCTGTCCCAGTAGCTTTATTTCTCCTCCTAACTTGTGGCACCACTAATCCATTCCGATCTAAGACGGCATGTATGGTGCTGATAGCTGGTGGCTTTATCTCAGGATATTTGCGGATGAGCCTCTCTCTTAGCTTGCGCGCACCCCAGGTTGGCTTATCTCGTTTAATATTTAATATCGTTGTCTCCACTTGGATTGGCAATTGATTGCCAAATTTAACCGGTCTTTTACTTCTATCGCTTAGTGCCTCTAGTCCGCATTCTTTATAGCGATTGTATATCTTGTATCCGGTCTTTCTTGCGATCCCAAACTCTCGACACAAACTGCTCATCGACTCGCCTTCAAGAATACGAGCCACAAATTTTATTCTCTCATCCATAACAGAACACTCTTTCCATCCCATGGCGCGTTCCCCCCTAGGGGGGAACCCTATCCCTTAACCATGTCTTTTAATCAGTTAAAGTGTTACCTATGTGTCCGGTACGTTCTGTTACCTATGTGTCGGAACGGAGATTTTGACATTTCAAGAGAGCTCTAGAAATTTCTTGAGCAGTCGTGGGAGGCAACTAGTCGGCATCGTGGAGGATGTCGACTAGTCCGAAGCCTGATTGTCTTCCTTAAATTTTTCCGCAATCCACATTTTAACGAGGGATTGTCTAGTAATGCCAAGACGCCGAGCCTCCTTATCGAGGCTTGAAATAACCCAAACAGGAAAATCAATATTTACCCGCTTCAATTCAGCATTAACCCTACGTGCCTTTGATTTATCAAGAAACTTGGTGACATCTTCGCCACGATCAAATGCGGCATCAAAATCTCTAGATTTAACTCTCTTCATACAATTCTACCTCTTCTTTACGTGAGCGTCGCACGGAAATAATTCTAACTTTATCTCCACGATAGGTAACAACCGCGCTCCAGTGTTTGCCATCAATCGTTCCGATCAAGAGAAAGCGTGGTTCATCGGAAGAGTTCGCCTCTATCTCTAAAAGATGAGGATCGTTCCAAAGTGCCTGAGCTTTCTCGAAGTCGATCCCATGCTTATCTTTATTAGATAAGCTTTTCTTGAGATCGAATTCAAATTCCATACTATTAATATACCTTTATTATACCTAAATGACTATTGTTTTCTTGTTCATCAGCATAACATGCTGATATTAATATGTTATAATTTCAAGACCTTTCAAAATTAACTCGAAATCGGGTGCAAAAAGAGTGCGCGATTTCACGAAACTCGCATTTTTAGCGGATTTTAATGGGCTCAGATACTCCACCCCACCACAAAATTTCGTGAAGAGCTTCGGCAATATCTCTCAACCTGAGATTTGATAGTTTGACGCCATTTTTACTTTTGGGGCAGACAGTCCCACTCCTTGTCGATAGCAGTTCCCATTCTTCGACGGGGGTCGCTGCCAAATGTCGTAGAAAAGAAAAAATCCATCGTGTGGCGCAATTAAATACTCATTAGTAAACTTACATAATTAGTATGGGGCTTTAGGGGAAATAAGTTTGACCTATGCCAGTGAAAACAATTTGAGTAAAGTTCCAGAAGTCACATGGATTTTCTGGATCATCAAGATCGCGGCAACGACACTTGGCGAAACAGGCGGCGATGCCGTCTCAATGTCCATGAATCTCGGTTATTTGGTAGGGACTGCAATCTTTGGTGCGATCTTTGCCGTCGCCGTATTTTGCCAAATTGCTGCAAAGCGTTTTCACCCATTCCTTTACTGGTTGACGATCGTAGCAACAACCACCGTAGGTACAACACTGGCGGACTATGCTGATCGGTCTCTGGGTATAGGTTATACAGGTGGCTCAAGTCTCCTGTTAGCCTTACTCCTTTCTTCCCTTTTCGTCTGGCATAAAACCTTAGGCTCAATTTCCATCAATACTGTCAGTTCCCCGAAGTCCGAAATGTTTTATTGGCTAACGATCATGTTCTCTCAGACACTTGGAACCGCACTTGGAGATTGGACTGCCGATACCCAGGGCATAGGATATTTGGGCAGTGCAGCTGCGTTTTCGACACTCCTCGCGTTTGTGGTTGCCGCGTACTATCGCACTAAAATTTCGCGCACGGTACTTTTCTGG
>CAZPBV010000150.1:250-5472 GCA_964584675.1 uncultured Bdellovibrionales bacterium | reverse complement strand
ACTTGGGGCGGTAGTTGGTGATTTTCTTGATAAGCCTATTGCGGCAGGTGGGCTTGCACTAAGCCGCTACTCCGCTTCTGCCGCACTATTCATATTCATGGCGGCTTGTATCTTAGTCTTCCCTCAACGAGCAGCTAAGAAGGGACACTAACCCAAAATTTCAAGAAATTTCAGAATTGCCCCAAAACTGGGTGAAAAAGGGGTGCACGATTTCACAAAACGCGAATTTTTAGCAGGTTTTAAGGGGTTCAGATACTCCACCCCAACTTCGCGCCTGACGGTGCTTCGTCGGGGTAAACCCATTTTGCGCGAAGTTGGTCCCGACGTAGTCACTTGTTCCGTTGAACCTCGCGCTGCTGCTTGTCCATCTCTCCTCCTGACATGAGATCCGCCGTCCCTCCCTCCCGGGGGCTTTTAATTGCCCCACGGTCGGGACGGCTCCTTGGTTATGCCTAGATTGTCAGGTGAAGTCGAGATTTCTATAACTCGACAGAGCGAAGGTCGCTGCGACAGCTCGTCCCGCCAACGCGTGACGATGCGACACTTGCATTGCATCCCCCCAGTGTCATCAAAAACTCCAGAAATTTCTCGAAATGTCTCTTCCGCTCCTTCCGCCGGAGGTTCCGAAGCATTCTCCTACAAAAATCTATTTCTTGAGACTGTCTAGGTAGTCCGAAATCGATTTTTCTGTCGCCAACCAGTTGCGAGCCTTCTTGTGAGCATCAATTTTTCCTTGTCGGGCTAGCAAGCTTAAATACTCCTGTGAGTAGGGAAACTTCTTGGCAAGAACAGATAAAAGAACGTAATCGTCGTTTCCTAACGCCCCACTACTCTCAAGATATAAATCTAGCGAACGTTCCAGCGCTTGAGCAATGAGCAGGATAAACTCTTTGTAATCTCCTTTGTTTGCTTGGTTGAGGGAACGATAATATTGTTTTCTATTGTTCTTCAGAATAATTGCTGGTGGATAACCAAATTTAATAAAAAGAAGATTCATCAATAGTCGGGCGGTTCTCCCATTCCCATCAAAGAACGGATGAATCCAGACAAACCTATGATGAAATCTTGCTATAAGTTCAACACGATTGAGCTTGTCAGGGTTAATGTTCGTATAAGTTACTAACTCCTTCATTAACGAACTGACTTTTATAAAATTAGGAGGAATGAAGTTTGCCCCAAGTATGCGGACCTGCCCATTCCTATATCTGCCTGCAAACTCAGATTCTATATTTTCTAGTACCAGGCTATGAATACCAAAGATATCTTTCTCCGTCAGAATGTATTTGGGTCTAGCCAGTTCCTCGACAAAGTAAATTGCTTTCTCATGGTTCTTCGCCTCAAAGTGTTCACGAAGATTTCTACCTTTAATAGTGATGCCCTGCTCAAGAACCAATCTCGTTTCCTGCAACGTGAGAGTGTTGCCCTCAATAGCATTGGAATTATAGGTCCACTCGATAGCCAGCTCAGATTTAAGACGTTTCAATGCAGCTTGGGGGAACGGTCGCAGCTTCTCAAGCTGTTTTTTCTTAGTCTTTATTCTTTCGAGTATTTTTTGTGTCATATCGGATGGGCTTAATGTTACACCTATCCGATATTAATGGCAAGCCATCCTATATTTCAGGAGTTTTCTAAATTACCCCAAAATTGGATGCAAAAAGGATCCACGATTTCTTGAGGCGCAATAGAAACAAGGATTTTGAATGTCTCAGATACTCCACCCCATAACGCTTTTGACGTTTCAAGAACGCTCCTGAAATAGTTCAGAGTATACTCACTACTCATCGTCGGAACTGTGTTTTATCGATTTTGCGCCAGGTGTTGCTTGGTCGAAGGCTTCGGGGTGACGGATCTTCCCCCCCTGTTGTGCTGTGTAGGCTAAGGCGCCACTCGATATGACACCTAGAAGTATCACCGGAATTACAAAGAGCCGCACCGATTTTAATGCGTACCTAAGTGACAAGAGATTGACTAGGCTGGCGGTTCCTAGGGCTATCGTTAGCCACAGAGCCACGGCAGCTGATTCCTCATGAGACTCGATTGCAGACTCCGCTATTCCAGCCATGTCCTCTACGATTTCTTCCGCGCCTTCACCTAACAAGTAAGCAAATCCTGCAAATACTGCTGCCAGAACAAAAGCATTTAGCGCGACCAATTTAAGCGGTTTGCTGCTCCATCGATATCCGATCAAATACAGTACGAGAGCCATGGGTACGAGCACTATAGGAATGTGGACAATCATTAAGTGCCAATGAGCTTGGTTCATGAAATTACACTCCAATTATCAATAAAGTTGATTCACATAATAGGTTTGACTGTCTCTTTCATAAATCCGACAGGTGTAAGATAGGCTATTTTTGTGTTAAATTCCAACACGTTAAGATTGTGGAGAGGATGCCCTGCTGATGAATTTCGAGCGCATAGTAATTCTCGCTTTTCTGCTTATCGCGTCATTTCTGGGAGTTGATTTATCAGACGACCTTAGTCACGGCGCAGATTTTACACATGCAGTGTTTGAGGGAATGGCTTTGCTTGTTAGTTCTGCGATGTTGGCTGGATACTTAAAGAAACTGGTGACTCAACTGGTAGACAGGCAGAAAGCCATCTCCATGAGTTTGACGGTCATGACGAAAGATCGCGATCTTTGGAGAACTAGGGCTGCGCAATATCTCAGAGGATTGGGGCAAGCAATTGACGAGCAATTCCAACAGTGGTGCCTGAGTGATTCAGAGAAAGACATCGGGTTACTCATGCTTAAAGGATTTTCTCATAAAGAGATTGCACAAATGAGGGGAACCAGCGAGAGAACCGTACGTCAACAAGCAGCGTCAATATATGAAAAGTCCGGAGTAGAAAATAAGAACCAGCTTTCTGCCTTCTTCCTGGAAGATCTCATGCTTCCGAAAACCAAAGCAACGCCGACATTGAATCAATAACTGCTTCGGTAAGTTTTGGGAAGCGACGTTTCCACACTGAAAGACGCAGCGCTCACAGAATGGGGTGGCTTCGTGCTGCCCTACGGGGTGCAAATGGCCGCGGCTGATTTATTCGGAAACTATTCTTCGGTATCGGTTCCACAATTTTCTTGGAATTTCTCATCCGCGGGCGAAGGGTTCGGGCGTTGTTAGGCGGAAAAAAATCTTTTCTGAAAGTACAAAGAGACACTCACTAGTCCTATCAGAACTGGTACCTCGACGAGCGGTCCGATGACCGCGGCAAAGGCCGCGCCAGACTGAATACCAAACACGGCAACAGCAACAGCGATTGCCAATTCAAAATTATTGCTCGCTGCGGTAAGAGATAATGTTGCGGTCTTCGAATAGTCAGCGCCGATTCGGTGTCCCAAGTAAAAGGAGACCAGAAACATCAGCACAAAGTACAGGAGTAAAGGTATTGCAATTTCAATTACATCCAAAGGAAGTGAGACGATGTACTCTCCTTTCAAAGAGAACATTAAAACTATCGTAAAGAGTAACGCAAGGAGTGTTAACGGGCTTATTGTTGGGATGAATTTTTGTTCATACCAATCTCGACCCTTTGTCCTAATCCCAACATAACGGGTAACGATGCCCCCAAAAAAGGGAATACCAAGATATACAAGAATACTCTCGGCTATCGAGAGAATCGTTATTTTCGACAAATCCACATCGCCGAAATTCGCTCCTAGTAGAGGCGGCAAGACTCTGATGAATAGCCATGCGTAAAAAGGATAGAAGAGTACCTGAAATATTGAATTAAAAGCTACAAGCCCAGCAGCATATTCGTTATCTCCCCGAGCAAGTTCGTTCCACACAATCACCATGGCAATGCAGCGAGCAATACCTATCATGATAAGCCCGATAGCGTATTCCGGCCTATCCGCAAGTAGCAATATTGCCAGTCCGAACATGAGTGCTGGTCCAATTACCCAGTTTTGAACAAGGGAGAGAAGAAGTAGCCTCCAGTTCTTAAATACTTTCGGTAGCTCTTCGTATTTTACTTTTGCTAGTGGCGGATACATCATCAAAATGAGCCCCATTGCTATCGGTATTGAAGTTGTGCCAACTGAAAAATCAGAAATTAGTTGGGCGAGCTGCGGCACGAGATGTCCTGAGAGGACTCCAATTGCCATCCCAAGAAAGATCCAGAGGGTCAGAAACCTATCCAGAAAAGATAGTCG
Organism: uncultured Bdellovibrionales bacterium; assembly: GCA_964584675.1. Classification (GTDB taxonomy): domain Bacteria; phylum Bdellovibrionota_C; class UBA2361; order UBA2361; family JBGSMV01; genus CAZPBV01. The sequence goes on along the minus strand of CAZPBV010000150.1, from coordinate 1,316 downwards.
CCTTGGGCAGCACATGGTGTCAATTTGGTTCATAAATGTAATCTCGATAGGCGTTGCTTCTGAACATTCGTACCCAGAATTCCCCGATCTCCCGTGAAGTCCGTAATCGTCTCGCGAAAAGAATCTTTCCGTCAAGTACAAGGAGTGTGACCACAAAATGGGGTCGCACTCGAGGGCAAGCCAGGCACGGGTCATGCAGCCACTGGAGTGAAGTGGCTGATGCCACGCGAAGATTCACACCGACCAAGAAAAAATCATAGGGGCATGCTGAAAGCATACCTTTGGCATGTCGATTCCGCTAAGCTTATTCAACTGAAAATCGAGCGCCCTCGAGCTCAAGTATCGAGGGAGTAAGGAAGTATTGCCTGGTCACTTGGTGACGGTGGCCGTGGCCTTGGCCTTGCTGCCTTGGTAGCTAATCTTTGCCAGGAGCTTGCCGCTACCTACTGATTTCAGTTTTACCGAAGTTCTAGCGCAGCCGGCCGCATCCAAAGTAAAGGATGGCTTCATTGTTAAAACCTTTCCGCCGAGAGTAAGGACGACGGGCACTTTGTCGCCCGCGGTGAACTCAGATCCTGAACACATTGCCAGCAGGGCTGACTTACCTGATTTGAGCTTGTTGGATTGAAAGGCAATGTTGAGCGAACGCGCGCCCGTAGTAATTTTCTTTGTAACCAAGCTCGCCTTGTTTTTGGGTCCGTTAGAGGTTGCAGCAGCTGCACTCAGACTTGCTATATCAACTGCTATGGCGGCACTGCCATCATCATTGTTGGTAACTCCGGAGAAGGGATCCGGCTTTCCGCCAACAAATACCCCGAGAATGCCCCCAAGAAAATCTACGGCTGCGCTCGGAAGGTCCATGCGAAAATGAGCCGCCCCGCCCTGCGTCCCGCTTAACTCCACTCCAAAAGTTGCGCCATCGTCTGTGGCTTCTCCCGACAGGTCCCATTGGCTTACGTCACCAAAAACAGAAATCTGTATGCCCCACAATGCTTCTGGCGCTGTGTCAGATCCTGGGGGGGCGGGCGGATCGCTAAATGTAACGTAAAATGTTCCTTCAGTTTCG
>CAZPBV010000150.1:0-240 GCA_964584675.1 uncultured Bdellovibrionales bacterium | reverse complement strand
GTTTCGTCGGTAGCAGGTCCGAAAGACATGCCCCCGCGATTAGTTACGGTCGCTGATATCACGCCGCCAGAACATGTCCAGCTTGCAGTGAATTCGGCACCGCCGGTCATGGCGACGCCGGGACATGTTGAATCCGTTGCGAAAGTGAGGACGGAGGACTCTCCGTCAGCAATCCCCCCAAATACGAATACTCGGGACTCGCTATCTTCAATGGTTTGAACGAGATTCAGGGAATTGGTT
>CAZPBV010000149.1:0-8498 GCA_964584675.1 uncultured Bdellovibrionales bacterium | reverse complement strand
GGTGCCGCCCCTGAAAAAGTGCGGAACTGACGCGATATAATTCTCGCTGTTCTCTACTACTGCCTCTTGGATAATATGGAGGCCTTTTGGGCCGATGGTTTTGAGAATATGGTGTTTGGCAAACTCCCAGTCCTCCTTTGCCGATGGGTAGTGTTCCGGATCGTTAGCCCGCGCCAGAGCTTCACCAACGCGGCAAAGGTGGGCGACGCTCTTTCCCACGGCATCAACTTCAAGTGCCTTGATTTCTTGTTCCTCCGGGCAGTCAATGCTGTCCACAATGACCTGACATAGCGACTCGGTAAGGCCCCAGCTTTGTAGAAGGCGAATAGAGAGAGCTGTCGGAGAAAATCCCAGTATTTTTGAAATGGCGACGTCGAGAGACTCACCTTTGGAGACCTCTACTTTGGCGCGCTGATAAACGCTGGGGTAATTCCACGCAATAAGGGTGTATCCGAGTTGGCGCAGAAGGGCAGCAGAATAGCCAAGCTCAGGATCGATATGACTATGTTGGGCCAGCACTTGCGCCGCGCTGGCGCTGATGACAGCCTCTTGCAATCGTTCTACCTGTCCGCCGCTCATGCTGTCGAATGAGTGCCGGGAGATTGCATGATCACGGTTGTCGAGGACGGTCTTGAGTCTCTCTGACCCGGCCCAACGCATGAAGTTGGTCGGGTTCATAAATGGCGGAGGCTCCACGCCTTCGTCGCGTAATAGTGCCATGAGTTTTTTGAGGCAGTACGTATACAGCGAGAAATCGGTGCGGAGCTCGGCTAGGATTTCATCAAAATCACCCGTCCCAGGGTCCAGGGAAAGACTGGTCTGAAGCTTAGCCACAAGCGCTGGGTTGGCGGGAAACCATAGGTCAGAGACGTACTGAACTGCGCGGTCTAAGCGCTTTTCCGATAGGGTGCCGCTGCGGCCGGTGGAATCCATAAGAGGTTTTATCGGCCCGATCTCAATGGAACATGAGGGTTTCTGTGGACGTTCTGGATGGCGAGATTCTTGGTAAGGTCAATTATACTTGCAGCCAATTAAAATGCTTGCATTTTGATTGGCTGCAAGTATACCCCCGGAGGGGCAACAAATACGGGTTAGGCAGCTTGAGTAGTTAAGCGACGCCGTTCGAGAAACTCCCTAGCCTCCCTCAATACCCCCATGGCCTCAAGAGCAATGAAACTTGAGTCCTTGGTGTCCCCAGCGCTAACAACTCCTCCGGTACGGTCCAGAAGGGGGGTAGCAGGAACGATAAAGAGCATACGATTGTCAGGGAGTTGTATCCAGCCCTGGCTTTCAAGGAGGGAGATTTGTCCCGAACTACCGTGTGCATCGTTTTCGTTTGCACACCATTTTTCATTTTTGTACCACCGAGCAATGGCTTCGGAGGCGCATTTAAGAGCCGCGACATGCGGACCATGTGGAACGATGCTGAGGGGGCCAATATCTTCAGGCCCATCGATGATACCATCTTCGTGTGCCACCTTAAGTGTGCCAAGGTTTCGCGACACTATGAGGTGGTCGCGCAGACAATTGGGATCTTGAACCGTGAAGTCTGTCACCATAATATCAAGAAAATCTCCTCGAACTCGAACGAGAGGGGCTTTACATATCTCTTGAATGGTAAGGGCGTTACGTAGCAGAGTAGTTGGTTCCTGACATTCTTGTCCCCACACATTGTCATTGTGGTCTATGATTTCCTCGTGCCAAGCTTGAGCATGGTGGAAAAACGGCGAGGGAATTCTCAAGAGTCCCATAGTCTCAATATCCCCCACGATGGCCGAGGCTTCCTTGGCATTGAGGCCCAAAAAGGCAATGTCCGGGGAATCGATTATGCTTCGGTAGATTTCCCATTTCTCCGAATCAGCCCGCAAATCGGTGTAAAGGAGCGCAACGGCCGCTCCTCCTGAATGAAGTTCATGCAGTGCCCTGGCAAAAGTGCGACATTCGTCAGCGGTTATAATACGCTGGAGGCCGCTCACTACCACTGCATGGTGGTCAGCGCCAAGCGCCCGCAATTTTGCCGGTGCGATATCAGAAAAAGGAGGGCGCCTTTCGCTTGCGCAAATGAGCATATCGGCTGAAGTACCAAGAGGGTCCTCTTGTGAGGACCACTGAAGGGCGAAATTTGGAGCGCTTCCTGGATCTGTACCATGTGCCTGCCTGTACTTGGCTACACTTTGACAGGGCCCATATATAGGGTCGATGTGGACTTGGTCGCAAATAAGTTCCAAGGCGTGGGAGCTTATGGGGTCCGAAAGAAACATGGTCCCAAGTCCTCCAAGGGCATGAACCACTCCCGCTCCAATGGCGGCGAAGCCACCAAGCCGAGATTTTGTGCCTAGTTCGGGATGATGTGACAACGCTTCCTGAATCCAGCGGCGAGTGGCTTCGGTAGCCCGAATTCTCTTGGTGGGGGGCGCGGCAGAAAGGTTACGTGCGATGCTTGCTGTAAGCTCGGCGCCCGTCTGGCAAACCGGCCAAACAATTTCCTGGCCTGGGGGGCCGGACTGTATCATATTTGCAATAGTCTGTTCGCTAAATTCAGCTTTAGCCGTTTCCAAAATAAGTTGCCAAGCGCTCCAACCTACTTGTACATCAACCAGCGCCGATGTCGGCGCAAAAAGCACCTTAGTTGCCGGGTCGATTCGCCGATGACACACGACGTAGAATCTGCGCTGGGCCTCTCTTAAGAGCCTTCTGGCAGCCGCCATGTCATCCTCCGACAGGCTAGGATGGAAGCTGCGACCGAGAGCAAGTTCGGAGTCGGGGAGATCGACCAATGTCCCGCCAGAGTGAAGACTAACTTGCCCTGCGCTTACGCGACGACCCGCCTCTCGACCCGGTGAAAATTGGGAGCACATGCTGACAGTATAGCTTGGTCTGCTGTTTAACCAAGTGGATGAATGAAATTCTCATTGAGTGCTGTATCCCGTTGGGGTCTGTGCCGGGTGAGGGTAAGGGGGTAGTCGATAATTTGCACGAATCGGTTCTCTGTCTTGTTGCCCCTCGTGTCAGGGGGCTTACGGATTATTTCACCTAGTGATTTTGGCACTTCTCGATAGGCGCAAATTGTTGTGATTGCTGGCGAAGTAGGGGATAGTATACTTGCTGTCGTTCAAATTCGCCTGTCCTTTGCAGCAGAGAGGTGGCCTTATGACACATAGATTATACCGTAGGCTTTGGCAGGGGGCTCTTGCTCTTCTGACAGTTTGTATTTTCTTTGAAAGTATCGCCCTTCCTGACTCGCGGTCTATTCGGCAGGCGATATTTGCCGCCATTGATGCCGAGCCTGAGTTTGGCCCGTATGAGATTGAAATTGACGCCAGTCGCGGCATCGTCACCCTTGAGGGGGTGGTTGCCAGCGAGGATTCAAGGAAGCGAGTGGCGGCGATCGCCCAGGGGCAGGGCGGAGTTGATCGAGTTATCAACAAGTTGGAAGTGAGTACCGCCTCCTCGGGAAGCCAAGAGAATTCTCGTCTTGCTCAGGCCGTTAAGAGTGCCCTCATGAATAGCGCGGTGCGCTCACGTTACTCTTTGAATGTTTTAGCGCAAGAATCTTCTGTCACTCTTCGGGGGGAAGTGGGTTCCCAAGAGGACCGAAGATTACTTGAAGAGACAGCTCGCCTAACTCCAGGGGTAACCCACGTTATTAATGAGCTAAAAGTGCAAGGATCTCCCGATGACGCCGAATTACAGGCGAGGGTTGAGGCCGCCCTGAGAAAGAATGTTCCTGATTTACAGATCGGGGTTACGGTGTCTGTTCGCGACGGTGTGGTGACTTTGAGTGGCAGTAAAGATAACCACCGGGAAATTGATCACTTGCTTTCCATAGCTCTGATGGTGGAGGGGGTCAGAGACATCATCAGTAATTTGGAACTGAATAGTGCGGGATAGTTCTTCTTCGACTGTGCGGGATCATGACTATTTGCGGCCGCGTTTGATAGGCGGAGTGGTTAAACACTATGACTGGGGCATGGTGGGTCATCAGTCGGCGATTGCCCAATTTGTTCAGGTCGTCGATGAGAGCGTGCGGTATGCGGAATTGTGGTTTGGCGCTCATCCAAGCGGTCCGTCGCCTGTTGTTGGTATATCGCCACATACGTTACTGGACCTTGTCACTAAACATCCACGGGGATGCCTCGGGCCCTCAGTGATAGAACGATTTGGCAACGCGCTTCCGTTTTTGTTTAAGATTCTTTCTATCAGAAAGGCGCTCTCTATCCAGGTTCATCCGTCCAAGGATCAGGCCGCCATATTACACTGCCGTGCCCCGCAGTTTTATCCGGACTCTAACCATAAGCCTGAAATTGCTATCGCTCTGTCACCAGTTCGGCTCTTATTCGGTTTCAAGACAGCAGCGCATTTACGCGATGCCATGGCAGGCATGCCCGAGCTGCTGGGGCTCCTATCCTCTGAGCTTGTTGCGGAAATCAGTGGGGCCACTGATTTGCTTGAGGAGACTCACTATCGTCGCTGTGTTCAAGAAATTTGCGGTGCGTCCCCCGAGCGGCGCAAAGAGGTGGCACTGGCAATTAAAAGTCCCAACGAGAGCGCCCCCTGTGCCGGGGGGCGCCGTCTTTTTCTTGAACTCGCAACGCAATTCGAACTGGATGACCCAGGGCTGTTCCTAGCCCTCCTTTTGAACGAGATAGAGCTTGCTCCCGGACAGGCCATTTTTACTCCGGCTGGTATTCTGCATGCGTACTTATCAGGAAATCTGGTGGAGTGCATGGCGAATTCTGACAATGTAGTCCGGGCGGGCCTTACCGGGAAGCCGGTGGATAGCAAGGCTTTGTTTGAAGTGGCTACGTTTAAGGCTACCATTCCTGCAATTATTGAACCGCGGCACTTTGAGGAGGGCCCGGGTATGCTGCGATTTGAGTCACCGGCCTGTGAGTTTGAGGTAGATGTCATCGGTGGCGGCGCAAAGGCTGAGTTTTTTGGCGGCTGCCCCGCGATAGTCTTCTGTCAGGAAGGCGAAGCCATTTTTAGCACTTCGGAAGTGGGTCAAGCGCTTTTTCCTGGGGAGGCTTTATTTGTCCCAGCGGCACAGAGTCGGTATGAGCTACAGGTTAGACAAGGACGAGTCTTTCGAGTTGGTGTTCCCCGGTAGGGTTTGAGGAGAACGATCGACGAATGAAGATTGAGCGAGTTGATAGCGGCCCTCTCTCGGGATGTGTCCGGCTGTACAATCAGGAAATTGAACTTACGGTCGCCGACAAGTTTGGACTTATTGTGGCCGGTTTTGGTTTTGTTTCGGGAGAGAACCTGATCAAGTGCCCGCAGCAGCTTGGTAAATTAGCGGATACGTTCGGACATCGCATGGAAACTTTCCCGGTGCCCCAGCCGGGGAGACCGCCTGCCTCTTGTTCTCCGATCAAGATTGAAGAGCGCGAGGGAAGCTGGTCGTTTTCTCAGGACGACAGCGAATCATTAGGCATGAAACGAGAATTGACAATTATTTCCGAACCAGGTCCCGGATTGCGTCTCGTTCATCGTCTTTGTAACGCCTCCTATTGGCCCATAAGTGTTAGTCTTGTCTGCTCAACCTGGTGCACGGTTGGGGGAATTGTTTTTGCAGCGCTTCCCGGCCGTCACATGCAGTCAGATGAGGGATCGCCTCTGGGGGCCCTTTTTCTTTGGCCTACAACTAACTTGGGGGATCCGCGATGGGAATTTGGCAAAGAGACAATCGTTCTTCGGTATGATCAAGCGCTTGCTCAGGAGCAGCGCATTGGTTTGACGAACTCCCAATCTTGGCTGGCCTATTGGAAGGCCAAAACACTTTTTATGATTAGTGCGCCGCATAAAGCCCAACGCCCATATGACGGTGGCGGCGCCTCGGGAGAGTTGCTTAGTGGGCACGATGCTATGGCTCTTACTACGAGGAGCCCAATTACCACGCTCGCTCCGGGAGAATCGTTGGAGCATGCTGAGCAATGGGTGTTGTATCGGGATATGCCCGAGCCGACAAATGAAACTAGCATACTGCACGAACTTCTACCGAGAGTGGCGGGCAAAAGTACTCGTCGCCAATGAATTTGGATGGCTCAGCCTATGCGGCGAGTATTTGTTGTCCCTTTGGGGGTATGGTTGCAGCCAATCAAAATACGTGTATTTTAACAGTCCGCAAGTATAGCTACTGCATGAGAGGCTTTCTATGGGGATTCGATGGGGCATTGACTTAGGCGGAACCAAACTTGAGGGAGTGGTCATTGACGACGAACAACTGTCTTCGCCGTTGTGCCGTATGCGCATACCGACCTTTTTGTCTCCGGGGGAGAGTAAGTGTTATGAAGAGATCGTTGAAAGAATTGCGTACCTGGTGGATCTCATGCGTAAGGAGACGGGACTAAGCCCTGAACGCCTAGGGTTTGCGACGCCGGGAGCAATCGATCCGTCGTCAGGCACATTGCGTAATAGCAACACAACTATTCTTAACGGCCGCCCGCTGGCGGCTGATTTGCGGGAGCGTCTGGGTGTTCCCATTGCTATGGAAAATGACGCCAACTGTTTTGCTTTAGCCGAAGCCTGCTTCGGAGCTGCACGCGGTGCCGGTGTTGTGTTTGGGGTCATCATGGGAACCGGGGTGGGCGGCGGAATTGTTGTTGATAACAAATTGCTGCGCGGGTTGCAGGGTATTTCCGGAGAATGGGGGCATAATGTGCTCATCCCCGATGGTCCTTCGTGTTACTGTGGCAAGCGTGGATGTGTGGAAACGATCCTGAGCGGTCCGGCGCTGGAAGCTTGGTATCAAAGTCGCTCTGGAACTTTTAGGGTCTTATCGGAAATTGTGCGCGATGCCCGCGCTCAATCGAATGAGTTGGGGGTTGAATTGTTGCGACACCTCACCGAGTGGTTTGGGCGCGCTCTTTCAGTGGTAATTAATATTCTTGATCCCGATGTCGTCGTTTTGGGCGGTGGGGTGAGTAACATTTCCGAGCTCTATGATGGCGGAGTGCAGGAGCTTCGAAAGCATATTTTTAATCCTCGTCCCCAAACCCGAATTGTTAAGAATCAATTGGGAGATAGCGGTGGAGTTTTTGGAGCGGCAATGCTGTGAACGCGCATGTTTAGGGGGATGTTCCGGCCGCCAAAAAAAGTATGCGGCTTGGATGGTCATAATGTGGTCGATTTTGGCCGTTATTGTGGTTCTTCGTCTGAAATCTCTTGATTGGGAGGTTCATCGGCGCCAAGCTGTTCTTCAATATTCTTGACTTCATCCGTCGCGGTCTTTACCCCCTTCTTGGCGCTCATGAGGTGATCGGCATTAAAAAGAGCCGGGCAACTCTCGGCTGATATATCGGCTGCTGTACGCATGAGCCAGTGATTCTTGGTGTGATCCTGTTTAATCTTGTCTAATTTTGCGGCAAGCGCCTCAAGTTTGTGCTGTGAAATGTCAAATTCATCCCCCAGCGATGAGGTCGGAGGGCTGTCGTGATAGAAAAGGCCGTCTACCCATCGTGATGCAACTCGAATAGCAATCGCCTTGCCCTCCAAATGCTCATCAAGAGTATTCTCTAATGCCTGCACAAAGTGTCGGGTGTACTCGATGCCGAAACCAAATTGTTGCAGGAGCAGTGCCGACACTTTTTGACTGGTGCACCCCCAGGTGGTCATTTCCATTGCGGGATCGTTGATAATCGATTTTAGTTTGAGATGTTTGCGATAATTCTTAAATCCCGCCGCGTCCCTTTTGCCAAATGCTGACAGGGCGATAGGGCGCATGGCTCCGACAAGCATGCCGGTAACGCTTCCAATGCGGGCAATCGAAGCCCCAAGAAGATAGCCCAGATCGATTCCGGCATAAAGATGATAGCTCAGCTTGGGCCATTCCTCGCCCGGGCAGGAAATTTTTGCTTGCCTGTGTAGAGCTATCAGGGTTATCAGAGCGGCGTACTCATAGGGGGTAAAGAGAGACAAGAATTCGTTCCACCCGAGGCTTGGATATCCTGCGAGCACTTCAGGTTTGAGAGCATCGGCTGCAAAGTAGATGCGCGCACGAAAAGTTCGGCTACGCAGAAGCCGTTTAAGAAGATGTCGGCTGGCAAGGTCGAGGTCTCGAGTTTGCTCTCCGTTAGCGGCAACATGGGCCATGAGGGCGCGCGCGCAAAGGAGCAGCGTATCGGGTGGACGTCCAAGACCTTCCGCGCAGCGACGAGCGCTGGTCCAAGCGGACGGTGAATCGGAATCCTGGCTCAGATCCTGTTGCATATTTGTGGCATCCATGAGGAAAAATCGGCGTTGATGGGAGTTAGCTAAAGGCCTAGCTGAGAGTGTCAGGATTATGACGGTATTCATGAAAGGAAACTAACAATGCTTTGATATCATTGGAAAATATTAGACGAATGCTTGGCATAAACATTGCTTCACTTTATTACGAGTATGACAACACATGTTGTAGCAAGTCCTTTTGGCTCGTTGAGGGCCTATGATCGCGGCATGCTCCTTGGGATGCTGCTCTCATTAATGGTGTGTGACCATAATAATCTTCTCTCTCT
>CAZPBV010000148.1:0-8514 GCA_964584675.1 uncultured Bdellovibrionales bacterium | reverse complement strand
TTTTTTTCTTTCATGAGAACGCGCAATGACTTTCCATATTCATTGCGCCAGGACTTTGACGACTTCACCTCAAAGCCAATAACTTTTCTGCCGCGTTGCCAGATGAAATCTATTTCTGAGCCTCCACTCGTTCGCCAGTGAAAGAATTCTCCTCCAACATTCAAATATGACTGAGCGGCCCGGAGCTCATGAAGCACCAGGGTTTCGAGCAATGTGCCCTGTTCGCTCTCGTGAACGGTATCGCGTGCCTGACCCTGTAATGCGCGGGCAACTCCGCAATCAAATAGGTAAAAACGAGGCTGTGTGACTTCACGCACTTTGGCCTTGGGTTGCCAGGCGGGAAGCAAAGTTGCAATAAGCGTATCAACAAGTATGTCGAAATATCGTGTAACAGTTGTTGGCGCAACACCACAGTCGCGCGCAATATTCTGTATTGAGAGCAGTTGGCCATTCACCACCGAGGCTACTCGCAAGAAGCGGGTGAATGAGCCAATATCCTTGACAAGGGCCTCTTGTCTAATCTCTTCTCGCAGGTATGTCCCAACATATGCTTCGAGCTTTTCGTCGCCAAAATCTTTGTCGCTTACAATACCGGGTAATAGCCCGCGTCGAAGAGCATCATGAGCGTCATAGTCGTCTCGTAGCTCACCAAAGGTCAGGGGGAAAAACCTTCGCTCAATTGCACGGCCGGCCAGCAGATTGGTATCCATGCGGCGAAGTTTACGAGCGCTCGAACCGCTTAGAGCGAACTTAATGTCGTTTCCGCGGACTGCGATGATGTCATGAACATAATTCAGGAGGGCAGGCGCCTTCTGCACCTCATCAATTACTACCCAGCGTGATTTTGGAAGGGAATCAACTTTTGCTTTGAAAATGCCGGGGTCTCCAAGCAGAGGTACGAGGTCTTGGTCAAGAAGAAGGTTAAACCACAACGCATCAGGAAAGTTTTGACGAAGCCAGGTGCTCTTTCCGGTAGCGCGCGGTCCAAATAAAAAAAATGAGTGATTTGGGGCGGTAAGAGATCTTGTATACATCGTGGTGAAATTGTAGTACATTTCCACCACGATGTATATGGTGTATATATAGGGATAGTGACGACACAACCGCCCTCCCTTTTTTCATCCCTGAAAAGCCTCACTTGATTAAATATTGGGGTAGGGGGAAGAACTGCGCTGGCTAGGCAGTTCATTGCCGTTGTTTTTGTTCCAAAAGTCCCTTGAGTGCGCGGGCGGTTTTAAGCTGACGACTGAGGTGCTCCTGGGTCTTGGAAATCATCTCAAGAGCTCGTTGGGCACTCTCTTGAGTTAGTAAGTTAGTCGCAGGAAGCGGCTTGTTACTCATGAAGTCCTTCAGGAAAGATTGGAGATAGAGGTTGATATCGGAGTCCAAGCCGTCATGATCGCCGCCTGGCGACGCCTCGGTGGTAGGCACGATCTCCCGTTCTACTAATTTACCAAGAGAGGCCGGATTCTTGTTCTGGCGGGGTCGACGATGATTCTTCATTATTAATAAATTCGTTAGGGCGTGTTATGAGTTATTGTCGCATCCATAGTTATGATGACACCTAGATCTTCCGCGCCTCTCAAAAACGCATGGCGCAACCTATTGTTAATAGGTCAATTTTTGACTTGTTTTTGGCCTAACCAGCCGGTTATCGGACAGGAGAGAAAACTATGCCAGGCTGCCCACGAAGCGGGCCAGATTGCACAAGAGATTCGAGGGCTTCAGTTTCAACGCCGGGTTGCCTGTGAGGTGCATAATAGGGATCAGGTTCGGGACTATTTAAAAAAGTCGGTATTGGCCAAGATTCCCCCCGGGAGACTGCGAGCAGAGGAGTTTGCTTACGGAATTATCGGCATGATTCCGGAAGGCTACCCTTATGAGAACGGGGTCATTCAACTCTATTTGCAGCAGCTCGGCGCCTTCTATGATACCGATCGGGGGCGATTTGTTATGGCTGACTGGGTGTCCTTAGATTTGCAGAAGAGTTTGGCAGTTCACGAACTCACCCACGCGCTTCAAGATCAGTATTTTCACATAGATTCCTTCATCGATACCGCTATTGAAAATAGCGATGAATTACTGGCGCGCACAGCCCTTGTGGAGGGTGATGCCACCCTCACTGCTCTCCTATGGGCCCAAAAGAGCGGAGCTATTCCGAACTATGTGTCGGATGAAACTGAAGCAGAGTTTCCTTCGTCGAGGGGGGTTTCCTTGCCGCGCAGTTTAAGCCGTCTGGCGATTTTCCCTTATCAGGCCGGGCTTCGCTATGTGCGTTTTCTCTATGAAAATGGGGGTTTTAAAAGCATCAATGAAACCTTCACAGCGCCTCCTCGTTCCACCGAGGAAATTTTGCATATGGATTTGCCAAGAACGGTTGAGGCAGGATTTGTTGAGTTTAGCGAGAGCGAGGTCATGATTCCCGGCCTTGCCCCAGAATATTACGTGTCCTATCGAGATACCCTTGGAGAGTTTGGGATAAACGCCCTTTTGAGCGTGAGCGAGAATAGCCGCCCGGCTGTAGAAAAAGCAGCCGCGGGCTGGGGTGGTGATATTGTCGCTATCATTGAATCTCAAGGCGCGCCAAAGAGGTATGTCGTATGGAAATTGCGTTGGGACAGCGCTCTCGACAAAGAAGAGTTTCTTGAGCTTTACCTCAAGGGGCTTAAAGGACGCTTTCCTCAATTGTCCCAAGATATTCGAGGCGGGAACTGGCGGCAAGTGCGGTCGAAGTTAAAACTGAAAATACAAGACGCGCCGCAGGAAGTGACAATACTATTTGAGGTGGGTTGACGAGGAGGAGCGGGATACTGGTCTCGAACAGAGACTCCGGTGCGCGCATGATACGAATTCTATCTTCCTAAACAGTGACGCAGCGCGTCGGCTAGTCTTGGATATTGGAAAGTAAAACCGCTTTCAAGCAGACGTCGCGGCATTGCCCGCGTGCTGGCAAGTAAGGCTTCGTCAGCAAACTCGCCGAGCGCCATGCGGAGCAGGGGCGCAGGAACAGGAAAAAATGAAGGACGTTTTAGAACAGTCCCAAGCACTCTCGTAAATTCGGCGTTACAAATCGGTTGAGGCGACACCGCATTATAAGGGCCCTCTATAGAGTCATTCATGACTGACCAGTAGAAGATCGCTAAGAGATCGTCCAAGGAAATCCAGCTCATAAACTGGTTTCCATTTCCGAGGCGGCCACCTGCGCCGAGTCGAAAAGGAAGAAGCATGCGAGCCAAAGCCCCGCCGCGCGGATCGAGAACAACCCCGATACGAAGGTGTACCACTCGAATGCCGGCATCAATAGCGGGCTGGCACGCATGTTCCCATTCCTGACAAGTCTGGGCTAGGAACCCTGAACCGCGACCTTGTTCCTCAGAAATTTCTCTGTCGTGGCAGTCCCCGTAGTATCCAACCGCCGACGCACACACGAGTACTCGGGGAGGGGTTGGTAGTTGTGCAAGTGCGCGGCACAGGTTGCTGGTGCCCGACACTCGGCTATTTCGAATGCGATTCTTAAAGTCAGCACTCCATCTCTGTGCCGCTATATTTTCTCCGGCCAGATGGATGACGGCGTCGCAAGGAAAGTTTGGAAGGGCCAGGTCGGGCCGGTCCGGGGTCCACAAATAAGAAGCTATGCCTTTAATGGCGTGATGCGGACTCACGGCGGAACCTCGACCCAGCACTCCCACGCGATGTCCTCCCGCCGTGAAAAAAGGAACCAAGGCGGAGCCGACAAGGCCCGAAGCGCCGGTAACGAGCACATGCTTTCTCGGTTGTCCACAAAAGCGATTATGCCAGCATAGATCAAAGCCTGTTATTGCGTGCCGATAACGAAAAAGTGATTGAAGTTGAGAATGAATGAAAGGGGCAACGAATCGCCCAAGGGTGCTACGGAAGGGGGGCGTAAATAGAATGCGATCGTCGAGAAGGGAGCCGCCTTCCGGAACGTCGTGGAAAGAATGGGTATGCTCCCAAGATGAGAACGGCCCGTGTCTTTGAATATCCTGAAAACTCACCCCAGAACGGTAATTTCTATGTTCTAGCGTCCATGGAATGGTGAATAGCTGCGCCGGAAGAAATGGTAATGGTACAGCCAGCTTCACTTGGCAGCCGTCGTGAATTCCGTCGGAGCGAGAAATAATTCGCACGGGATTCCACGGCGGGTTAAGGCGTTCAAATGCCCCTGGGTGCTCATGCCAAGAAAAAACTTTTTCTGCCGAGACGGGCAGGTGGGATTGGAATGTAAATTCAGGCATTCCAATAACCGGATTGCATTACCCGCACACGCGCTTGGCAATATCGCTGGCAAGCTTCGAATCGTACTGGCCGCCGTACGATTCTTTGAGCGACTTCATCGCAACCCCCAATGAAAGGCCGGGAGTGTTTTGTTTTAAATCACCAATAATTTTTTCAAGTTCACTTGCTGAAAGTTGTTTTGGAAGAAATGTTTCGATGGTCGCAATTTCTTGCTCTAACTTATCCAGTAACTCAGGGCGGCCAGCTTTTTCAGCAAATTCAATTTCCTCGCGGCGCTTTTTAACTTCTCGCTGCAAAATCGCAAGGCATTGGTCTTCTGGTAGCGGGTCGCTTTTCTTTTCGATTTCTTCGTAAGTGATAGCCGACATAAGGGCGCGAATGGTTTCAAGGCGCACCTTGTCTTTGGCCTTCATTGCTTCTTTAAGGGAACTTTGCAGCTTGGTTTTCATGCGGGGCGCTCGAAACTAATGACTCGATTTTTCTCTCGAATACTTATCGATAAATTTTTCCAGCTTGCGCGCTGTTTCTCCGGAAATCAAATGCTCGGTTTTGCAAGCATCTATTTCGGCCTGTTCCGGCGATACTTCAATAACTTCAACCAAGAAACGCTCAAAGATCTTCTTTCGGGCGATAACTGCTTGTGCAAGAGTTTCTCCCTCTGTTGAAAGAGTCAAAAAGCGGTTGTCATCTTCAATAATGAGGCCCTTCGATTTGAGGCTTTTTAAATTAGTTGAGGCGCTGCCTGTTGTGATGTTGAGTTCCTTGGCAACATCAGTGACTCGAGCGTAGCCACGTTTCCTGCGAAGCTCCATAACGGCCAACAAGTGGTGGGCAGCGCTGTGTGTGATATTGTTTTCTTCAAATTGCTTCCAGACGTCAGGTACTGACATGGCGCACTCCTAAAGGTATTGCATTTTGGGATTTATGAGTTGTTTAATCATATTTACTTTTGCATGAATAGTCAAGCAAATGCTTTTGGATAAAAAAGAGTTGTATTTTTGTCGCGGTGCTCAGCCGTCGCTAGGGAGATTTCTATGAAATTTGTATTCAAGGGGATCGTTGCCCTTATTACTGTTATTAGTGTTTTTTTCGATCCTCTCCTTCTTCGGGCCCTTGATGACCCGGCCAGTCAGCTTTCGGAGGTTGGGGTCAATCCCATTCTTGGCAACAAAATTGATTTAGATGGGGTATTTACCGACTCGTCGGGGCAGCAAGTCAAGCTTTCGCAGGTAATGAAGCCCGGAATCCCAGCGGTAATTGTGCCAGTATACTATAAATGTCCCCGACTGTGCGGTCTCGTACTACTCGGATTGGTAGACCTACTTTCCTCGCTTAAGCTTACTCTGGGAACTGACTACCAGGTTATAGTTGTAAGCTTCAATTCAGCTGAGTCCTTCGAGTTGGCAGCCGAGAAAAAGTTGTTTTACTCTTCAAGGCTCGCCGACAAGGGCATGGAATCAATTGACTGGCGGTTTTTGGTGGGGAGCGAAGCCCCTGTGGCTAAGCTAATGAGCCAGCTTGGCTTTGGCTATTCCAAGGACGGCGACGAATTCGCGCATTCAGCTGCAATCATAATGTTGACACCTGAGGGAGAAATCTCACAGTATTTCACAGGTGTAGAATACCCGGCGTGGGATGTTCGACTTGCCCTTGTGGAAGCATCCCAGGGCAAGATAGGTACGGCACTAGATCACGTCATGCTCTTCTGTTTTCGATTTGACCAGTTGAAGGGAAAGTACACGTGGGCTACCTTGAACCTCTTGCGAGTTGGTGCGGCGTTGACGGTTGTTTGTTTGGCGGCTCTTGTCTTTTCTTTCTATAGGAAAGAAAGGGCCTGAAGTGACTGCATTGCGATCGAAAGGGTTGATTCTTTAGCGAGGGGGGGAAACATGTTTCGTTTTTTGCCGGAGCCGGCTTCTGAAATTGCTCCGAAAATTGACTGGCTCAATAATCTCATTACAGATCTTTCGGTGTTTTTCACCGTTGCGATTGTTGGGACCATGATTTATTTCGCCATTCGCTATCGTCAAAAAGGGGATACCTACCGCGAAACACCGCAGATTAAGGGCAGTCATTTTCTGGAATTCGTATGGACCGTGGTCCCGACGATAATCTGTGTAATTTTGGCCTACTATGGCATTACCTACTATCGTGAGATGCGCGCGATTCCTAAGGATGCGTTGACCATCAATGTGGTGGGGAAAAAGTGGCAGTGGGATTTCCAATATGAAAATGGAAAAAAGATAGAGGGAAAACGGCCGGAGTTTGTTGTTCCGGTTGATAAGGCCGTTAAGCTAGTGCTTACCTCGCGAGATGTTCTGCATAGCTTTTTTATCCCCTCCATGCGCGTAAAGCGCGACGCTGTTCCTGGCCAGTATAATTACCTAACATTCAAGCCCGTAAAAACCGGCACCTATCCGGTGTTTTGTACCGAGTACTGCGGCACTGAGCACTCGGACATGATGGCAAGCGTGCGGGTAGTTGCTCCGGCGGAGTTCGAGCGTTGGGTCAACGACCGAAGCGCAGAGCTTGCCATGGCGAAGATGGGACCGGCTGAAAAGGGCAAAACCCTCTATTCTCAGAAGGGCTGTAATGCGTGTCATAGCCTCAACGGGACACCGCTCGTAGGACCGTCCTTTCTTAAGATTTTTGGACGGGATGAAACCATGGCCGATGGAAGCCATGTCACGGTTGAGGAAAACTATATTCGGGAGTCTATGCTAAACCCCACTGCTAAGCTGGTGAAGGGATATGGCCCGGTCATGCCCAGCTTCTCGGGGCAGTTAGGGGACGAAGATATCGATGCTTTAATTGCGTTTCTCAAGACGGTTGACGGAAGTCAAGCCGCCGAGCTTGCTGCTCCTGCGCCAGCCTCTCAAGCGAGCGCTGAAGAATGGGCTAAGCTTACTCCCGTGCAGCGCGGTGAGAAATGGTACAAGGAAAAGGCGCAACCTGCGTGCGCAACTTGCCATTCCATTGATGGGACAAAGATTATCGGGCCCTCGTTTAAGGGGCTCTATGGCAAAACCGGGAAGCTAGTGGATGGCAGCTCGTACACTGCCGACGAGGCCTATATTAAGAATTCGATTCTGAACCCGATGTCACAGATTGTTGATGGCTATCCGGGATCAATGCCGCCGATTTATCAGACTCAATTAAAAGACGACGATATTAAAGATATCATCGAATGGTTGAAGACTTTGAAGTGAGGACAACACTATGAGTAGCGCTGCCGCTGCCCACGCGGGTCACACCGAAGGGCATAATTATCTGAACCACCAAAAGGGTTTGTGGTCCTGGCTAACGAGCGTTGATCACAAACGCATCGGGCTGATGTATCTGTATACTATTTTAACCTTCTTCCTTGTCGGTGGTATGGCGGCCCTTGCGATACGCATTGAGCTATTTACCCCGGGACGCACCATTATGGGGCCGCAATCGTATAACGTCATGTTTACGTTGCACGGTGCCATCATGATTTTTCTCTTCATTGTTCCGGGAATTCCGGCCACCATGGGCAATTTTCTTATTCCGCTCATGATTGGAGCCAAAGACGTGGCGTTCCCGCGCCTGAATCTTTTGAGTTACTATGTGTACGTAGTCGGCGCGATAATCGCCCTGGTTGGTTTGATGCGTCCTGTTGATACCGGCTGGACTTTCTATGCTCCTTACAGTGTGGAAAGTCAGACAGGGGTTGTTATCATGACCTTTGCAGCCTTTGTGATGGGGTTCTCTTCTATTCTCACCGGGCTCAATTTTATTGTGACTATTCATAAATTGCGCGCGCCTGGGATGACCTGGGATCGATTGCCGGTCTTTATTTGGGCCTCCTATGCCACCGCAGTGATTCAAACTTTGGCGACCCCGGTGGTTGGAATTTCTCTCCTCATGCTCATCATGGAGCGAGTAATGGGAATAGGAGTTTTTGATCCTAAGTTGGGAGGCGATCCCGTTCTCTTTCAACATCTTTTTTGGTTCTATTCGCACCCTGTAGTTTATATCATGGTGCTTCCGGCTTTCGGTGTGATGGGAGAGATTATCCCCGTTTTTTCTCGCAAGCCTATTTTTGGCTATAAAGCAGTGTGTTACGCGAGCTTGGCCATTGCGCTGGTGGGATTTATCGTTTGGGCTCACCACATGTTCGTTGCCGGAATTTCCGATACTTCGGCGATTTATTTTTCTGCCGCTACCTTTGGAGTTGCGGTGCCAACGGCCGTAAAGGTGTTTAACTGGGTAAGCACGATGTATCGAGGTTCG
>CAZPBV010000147.1:0-8584 GCA_964584675.1 uncultured Bdellovibrionales bacterium | reverse complement strand
TCTCTTGTAATGGATAATTCAGGTCCTTTCTAAGGTCCGCCCCGAGAGCGGATATGCTTCTTCCGTCTTCGTTGGTTTTGAGCGCCACTCTCTTTTTTGTAATGGACGGTAATGACGGCGGGGCATCGTTGAGTTGTCGAAAGGTGGCAAATAGATAGTTCGACCTATCGAACACCTGTTTGTATTGCTCGCCAACGTGCCCTACGACAACAACATCTGGCTTGTGAGAGAGTTTGGCTAAGACTGGTTCAAGCTTGCTCACTTGACCGTCAGGCAGGATGGAGCTGGATACTACCAAGTCAATATGGCGGCGCTTGAGAATCCAACACGCCAGCTCCAGGGAAGGCGCATACATGATGGAGCAACCGGGTAAGGCCACGGTCAGTTGATGAGTTATCTCTTTCGCCATTTCCTTTCCGGAGTTAATCACCAACACCTTGATTTCCTCAGGCAGAGGCTGGGGGGTTGGGGCGAGTGAGCGAGGTCTCAGAAATTCAGAGTTTGAGCGGTCAAGAAAGGCAAGATTTCTCCTCAGCACTTCGGCTCCTTTCTCTTGTGATGCGGAATACGGAAAGAAGTTGCGAGGGTTAGCCTAATTTTGGCCGCGGCAGGATATAGGGCGTTACAAGCGCTTCATCTTTAGCTTGCAGCTCAAGGTTGCTGAGCAGAATAGCGGGCGAAATGGTCGTCACCGGAATGAATCCCGACTCGGCGCCGCAAAAGCCGTTGTCAATTTCAGGGTTATCGCCAACCGCAATAATGTTATTAATCGCCTGCAAAGGGGTGCCAACAAAGTTCACTCCGCGGACAACAACCTCTCGGCCATCGGGATAAACCAAGGTGGCATAGGAGACCTCTCCGGCAAAGGCCTGAAAGTCATATGAGCTGGTGTCGGTCTCGCCGCCCGATGTTTCGTATACTATCATGCCAAAGGGTTTGTTCTGCTCGTTAATTTCTTCTATCAGCAGCTCCTTCAGCTGTGCCATGGTGACTGATTCTTTTGCCTCAACGATGGTGACCGCCATGCGGCTGATGGGCGCTTGAAACTTCTTGTTGCGCGCATGGCCATTGGGTTGGTGGCCGCGCGCGTTGAGCGCGCCGCGAGTATTGAGGAAGTCCCGCAGGATGCCGTTTTCAACCAAAATGGTATTTTTGGCAGGCGTGCCTTCGTCATCAAAATCATAGGCTCCCAGACAGCGGGCGCCTCGAAATTTCTTGAGGCGAGGATTGTCGCGAATGGTTACGTGCACATTAAAAATTCGTTTTCCTATTTGCCCCTTAAAGGTCTGGCCTTCGCCCGTGGACAATAGGCGCGACCCTTCAAGGCGATGTCCTATCGCCTCGTGGAATAGCAGTCCCGCCGGGCCGGGGTATAGCAAAACGGGGCCAGAAAATGAGTGAATGGTCTTTGTTCGAACATTATTGAAGAGTTGATCATATTTCCTTCGCACCAAGCGCTTAAAATCGCGCATATCGGGAAGCTCGCTCGGATCGGCAACATTAACGACCAGTTCCTGTTCCAGGTGAGACCCTTCCTTGGTAAGCCGCCGCAAGGTGGCGCTGAGAGAATAGACGTGCGCGTGCTGAACAATGACGCTTCCTTCGGTACTGATGAAAATCTTCGTTTCGCGACTGGCGTCGAACTCGACCCAGTTGGAAGTGATATGCGGAAATTGCGACATCCACTTGGAGGCGCGTTTGCAAAAACGCACCCAATTTTCTTCGGCGAACTTTTGGGGCTTTTGATATTTCACCGCCACAGATGGTTTGACGCGCACAAAGGAAGGTAGCGACTTATTTGGATTTACCGTGGATATATGTTGCGCTTGCTTTTGATTGTAATCAGCTAGAGCATCGCGAAAACGAGCTTCCGATAGCCTCCACAAAGCCATGCGAAGTCCATCGTAGTCACGATCATCAATCGGCATGGTGCATAAGTTGACCGATTCTCGCTCTTCGTCATTGTCAAAAATACCGCCATTTGAAGTTTGATCCGAGCGATACGAGCCCACACGCAGGTTGCAATAGACGTTGCGTGTTCGGTCGGACCGGCGGCGATAGGTTGAGCCGCTGCTTGCCCAGGTATTAAACCACTCAATGTCTCTTAGCAAAAATGAACAAAAGTACGGTTGAGGAAAGCCGGCAACCTTCATGCGTAAAGCACGCCGCGCAGCGGTCTTTAAAATCGGGATGATTTTCTCAATTGCGGGCTTTTGGAGCATACTTTACCGAAGATCATTGAAAACACCCGCTGGCCCCCTGGAGGGATGATACTATACCGTCCGCAAGAACCGCCAAAACCGAGTAGATTTTAGCCATCCCGGGCATTTTCACTAGCGGCGCTTATATCCTATAGATAGGATACGGCACTGATAGGGTGGAAGCAATTTGACGAGTCTCGTATTTTTCTGTAACCTATTAAAAATATTTATTTTTTTATCTTACAGGTTCCCGCTTGTCTCAATTAGGTCAATCAAAATTGTGTTTTTGTTCCCAGTGTGGGAACGAATTGCCGGTTGGAGCAAAGTTTTGTCCACACTGTGGGGTAGCCCTTGCTGAGGGGGGTCTCTCGCCTCGCTCAAGGCTCGGTGGGCGAGGTATTGGGTTGATAGTTCTTGGCACCGCCGTTTCACTAGGCTTTGGTCTCCTGAGCATGTCTCGTTTGGGCACGAAGCCGACGGTGACGTACGAGGAGTTGAGGGCTAAGTCTCAGGTGCAGTGGAACGATAACACCGTGCAGTCGCTTAGGGATGCGGTAAAGGGACACCCAAATGACAAAGGACCATTAACAGCGTTAGCGGATGCGCTCTTTACTAAATTGCGCACCATGGAACAGCCTCCTTCCGAGCTTATCTTTGAAACGATTGATGTTTTGAAAGAGATCCTCAAGGTTGATCCTAACAATGGGTTTGCCCTTCTTTCTTTGGGCGATATCTCTTTTAATCAACAGGTCTTTAACAAGGCGCTCGAATATTACGAGCATTACGTTAAGCTTTTTCCTGAAAATGTGGATGCGAAGGCCCGTTATGCGAGCGCGTTGTCATTTAACGGCAAGGTTGATGAGGCTCAGCGGGTGTTGCAGGAGGTGCTGAAGAAGGAACCCAAAAACTTTAACGCTCAGGCTTACCTGGCGATAACATACGCGCAAAAGGGCGATAAGGAACGGGCCTTGAAGGTAGGAGAAGATGCTTTGGCATCGGCGCCTTCTGAAGAGGCGCGAGAGCGCTTTGCCGGATTTTTGGCCTCGATTCGAGAGGAGAAGCAAACTGCCTCATCGTCTCCTAACCCGACCCAGCAGAGAGGTGTTGTTGCTGAAACTGGCGTGGGTGCGATAGAAGCTTTCATTCGCGCCAACGCTGTTGCCGGCCCAAAATTTGTGCGGGCTGAGAAATCTTCCGATGCGGCGTTGCATTTGTATTTCAGCAATTTTCCAATGGATCAGATGCCACCTTTTGTGCGGGATAAGTTTGTTCAAGGAGTTCGGGAGAAAGTCGCGTCAGCTCTTGACGGCGACATCAAACAAATACGCTTTCTTGATGTCGATAGCGGTAAAGAACTATTTCTGGCTGAACTAGCCGGAGAGAGCAGCCCTCCCAAGAAATGACGTCCTGACTGCCAATGAGAATGTCTTTTGGCCGGGATATCTCGCCACTGGGTGATAGGTCCGGGTTTCGGTACGCGCCGGCCTTTGCGGAACGCGCGAAATTATCGCCCAAAGTTATTTGGACGAGTGAGTCCGATCTGCGAAGGACAGTTTAAAATGTCTAACCCGCCCGGCGCCCCCGTTGAGTGGTGATTTGGCCAGCCACAGGATGGTGACAAAAAGAGATGCCATGAGGAGCGCTGAAATCCCTCCCCAGTAGTACCTCGGCAGGGTGCAGTAAGGCAGGGCATTCTGAAAGACGTAACTATATACATCAAGATACAGACACCCATTGTCAATTAGAAACGACGCGCATCCCACCACGAACATCTGGGCAGAAACAAGCCATAAAATATTCTTGGAGGGCTGCGGGACCTGTAATATGTAACGCCGAATACACCAGGCAAGGAAAACTAGCGCCGTTGCCGCGGTGCCAAATAGCAGCAATAAGAGTTGAAGATTGCTGAGTGACTCCAACATGTACCTTCGCCTACCTTCCGTTCGCCACTTCCTCCCCCAAACGAGGCGACTCTCTGTATAGAGCGCTTGCAAGAATCGGGCCGCAATGGGAACGCTGGCCGGTTGACCGAGGTTACCATATCAGGCAGCCATTGCGTCGCCCCCTGAAAAAGCTAGCGGTTCGTCTTCGGAGAAACTCTGAACGGTTATTGATATACTCGCCGCCAATGAATTTGCCTGGTTTGTGCGGCCTCTGCGGCGCCAAGTAGAGTTCAGGGAAAGGGCCTAATCGGCCCTTGCGGCTTGTGCGGCGAGTATTTGTTGTCCCGCCGCAAGTATAGTTATAACCGCCTACGCCGGGGGGCAAGCCGTTACCCTCCCTGAATTCTTTCCCATAAAGGCCTTGATTCTCGATAGGGTAGTGCGGCTGATGTGGTGTTCGGCGCCCTCGGCGTCTATTTCGGCCACTCTTGGGGGAACTCCCAGCCAAATCAGAAAATTTACCAGTATCTGGTGGCGCTCTTTTGCATACTTGGCTAAGCGCAGACCTTGTGGGGTTAGCTTCACCGGCCTTTGTTTGCTGGTCTGAACAAAGCCGAGCTTTTGGAGCCGCGCTATAGTTCTAAGGGCAGTAACATGAGAGATGCCGAGTTGTCGAGCAATCTCACCGATACGCGCCTCGCCATTGCTTTCAATAAGATCGTATATGAGCTCGGTGTAGTCTTCGGCCGCCTCTTGGTGATGGTGAGCGCGGGTTTCACGAAAACGTCTTGAATTGACCATCAGTTTTTTCGCCGTAAAAGAACTCGTTTGACATGTAGCATATGCTACAGTAAACTCGTCGTCAAGGTAGCATATGCTACATTTCCCGGTTAATTCTTGTGTGAGCGGCGTGGTGCGATGCAAGCCGGAGAGAATTTTCGGATTCGGTGCAGCGAGTATTTATTGTCCCTCCCGGGGGGTATACTTGCGGCCAATCAAAGAGCGGGGATTTTGATTGACCGCATGTATAAATGCCATGGAAAACATTTATGAAACCAATTCAAGGAGAAAAAACGGCGTGGCACGATTTTGTTTGATTGCGAGGTGTAGGCGAGGGATCTTGGTATTTATCGGCGCTTTGATATGTGCCGGCGGAGTGCTCGCGACCACCTTGATTTTTGAAATGTGCGGCGCCTATGCTGAGGTTCAACAGGGCGGGAATGGCCCGCGAATCGTGGGTACGATCGGCATGATTGTCGATGTCGTAAAAAATGTGGCGGGTAATCGGGTAAATGTGGTGAGCCTGATGGGCTCCGGGGTGGATCCTCATTTATACAAGGCGACACGCTCTGATATCGTCACGCTGAATGCGGCTGACATGATTTTTTACAATGGACTTCTGTTAGAGGGAAAGATTACAGATGCTCTCATTCGCGTTGCTACATCGGGGAAAAAAGTTTATGCGGTGACGGAACTTATTGATCCTTCTTTTTTACTCGAACCTCCCGAGTTTCAGGGTCACTTTGATCCCCATGTGTGGATGGACCCAAAAGCGTGGAGCTTGGCGGTTGAGGTCATTCAATCAAAATTAAGTGAGCTAGATGCGGCCGGATCGGAGGAGTATAAACGGAATTCAATGGTTTATGCCGAGAAATTGAATAGTCTAGATGCCTATGCTGAAAGGGCTCTCCACTCGGTTCCTGAGGCATCGCGAGTATTAGTTACCGCGCATGATGCTTTCAATTATTTTGGGCGGCGCTATGGTTTTGAGGTGCGTGGCATTCAGGGCATCTCAACTGAGTCGGAGGCGGGAGTGCAGGATATTGAGCGGCTGGTAGATTTGTTGGTGTCAAAAAAAATTAGGGCAGTATTCGTTGAAAGTACCGTGTCACAAAGAAATATTAGAGCCCTCTTGGAGGGCGCCGCGGCGCGAGGGCATACGGGCGTTATTGGGGGAGAGCTCTTTTCCGATGCCATGGGCAAGCCTGATACCTATGAGGGTACCTATGTGGGGATGATCGACCATAATGTTACCACCATTGTTCGGGCTTTGGGCGGCGAGGCGCCGGAGAGAGGGTTCCAGGGGAAGCTCCAGATGCAGGGTGCTCGCAGCCAATGAATTTGCCTGGTTTTGACACCGCTGCAAGTACCGAGAGGGGCGCCCAAGAGATGACAAGAGCAGGGGCTGTGACACATGAGTTGGTATAAGAGCCGATCAGAAATTACCGAGTTGTCCAGTCTGACCGAGCATAGCGCCTCCAGTCCGCTTTCAGTGCATTCAATGACAGTCGCCTACCAGCAAAAGCCGGTGCTCTGGGATATGGAGTATGAGGCTCCGGCGCATAGTTTGATTGCGATAGTGGGACCCAATGGAGCGGGAAAATCTACTTTCATTAAGGCTTGCCTTGATTTGGTGCCCCGCGCGTCCGGGGTGGTCGAGTTTTGGGGGCAGCCGTATGCACGTGTTCGCGGCCGCATTGGGTACGTTCCACAACGTGAATCAGTCGACTGGGATTTTCCTGTCTCTGTACTCGATGTAGTCTGCATGGGGCGATACCGCATGCTCGGTTGGTGTCGCCCGGTCACCAAGTTTCATAAAGAAAGGTCGAGAGAGTATTTGGCCACCGTGGGCATGGCCGAGTTCGCTGACCGCCAAATAAATCAGCTCTCAGGCGGTCAGCAGCAGCGCGTTTTTTTGGCGCGCGCGCTGGCGCAAGAGGCAGAGCTGTACTTTATGGACGAGCCCTTTGCCGGCGTTGATGCAGCCACTGAAAAATCTATTGTGGCGGTGCTTCAGAGTCTCAGGCATCAGGGGAAGACGGTAATCGCGGTACACCATGATCTTTCTACGGTGCCTGAATATTTTGAGCAGGTCATCTTGGTGAATACTCGTATCATTGGCGCAGGGCCGGTTACGCAGGTATTTACCGAGGAAAATTTGAGGCGTACCTATGGAGGCCGACTCACGGTGCTCGATGAAGTGGCGCAATCGCTTGCTCGAGTGAGTAGGGGAGAGGCTTGAGAAGTCGGCCGGTGTTGTTTCCGGAGATTGAATGCTTGTTTGACATGAACCTTCTGGAGATGCGGCGGAGTGGCATTTGAAAGGGCGCAATCACTATCTGATGTTTCGGTGGCCATGCCGAAATTGTCCCAAATTATCGAGGTGCTCACCTTTCAAGCCGGCTTTAACGCCACCATAGTGGTTATTGGAGCCACCTTGCTGGGGGTAGCGGCTGGTATTATCGGAACCTTTGCGCTATTGCGAGGCCGTTCGCTGATGGGAGATGCGCTGGCTCACAGCGCTCTTCCTGGATTGGCGGTTGCCTTTATTGTGGGCTGGTATGCCGGCATAGGCGGAAAACATCTGTGGCTGCTTCTTGCAGGGGCGACGGTATCGGGGGTGTTGGGGATTTTGTGCGTGCAGTGGATCTCCAAGAATACCAGGCTCCGCGAGGATACAGCGATAGGGGCCGTGTTAAGCTGCTTCTTTGGGGCCGGGATCGTGCTCATGAGTATCATTCAGTCCATGGGCACGGGAGAAGAAGGAGGGCTGCATCATTTCATCTTCGGACAGACTGCGGCCTTAAATCGATCAGATGCCTATCTCACTCTGTCGGTGGCTCTTGTTGCTTTGGCCGCCAGTGTTGTTCTGTTTAAGGAGTTTCGGGTAGTCAGCTTCGATCGCGAGTTTGCCCTCTCCGAGGGATGGCCAGTTTCCAAAATTGACCTCGCAATGATGTCTCTGGTGGTGATCGTCACTGTCATAGGCCTTCAGGCGGTAGGGCTGCTACTCATCATTGCTCTTCTTATCATTCCGCCGGCTGGAGCTCGCTTCTGGACCGAGCGCTTGCACACTATGGCTATGGTGAGTGCTTGTATTGGGGGGATGAGCGGCTATATTGGCTCAGCCGCTTCGGCACTTTTGCCGCGGCTTCCGGCCGGCGCTGTTATCGTTTTGGTGTCCGGATTCATTTTCTTTTTCAGCTTTTTGTTTGCCCCGGCTCGTGGAATATGCGCGCGCTTTTTTGCCCAGCTGTCGATGATGCTTCGCGTTGCCGAGGATCACGTTCTCCGGGAGACATATGAGCGAGCCGAGTCTGATGGGTCTCTCGCTGGCGAGTCCGTTGTGGAGACTTCGGCATTCAAGATAGAAGTGCTCAGAGGCTGGTCCCGACCCTTTCGCGCTTTGCTGCTCTGGCGGATGCGCAATAAGCGGCTGATTGATCTGTCGTGGAAAAATAAGGGGGCGCGACTATACCCAAGGACATTTTCAATGGCGGCCGGTATAAAGTTACTGCCGCAAGGTGTGGCGGAGGCTCAAATAAAAGTCCGCAATCACCGCTTGTGGGAAGAATATGTTATGTCGGAGTTTGCTCTTCCGGCTTCGCATGTCGACTATTCCGCGGACTATGTTGAGCACGTATTGTCCCCGGAGATCGTAGCTGTTCTTGAGAGTAGCTTGCGGCAACGCCTTGCAAATCTTCCTCCGGAGAGCTTGCC
>CAZPBV010000146.1:0-8596 GCA_964584675.1 uncultured Bdellovibrionales bacterium | reverse complement strand
TGGCACGGTCGGAACTTTTTCCTTTTATCCTGGAAAAAATTTGGGAGCATGGGGCGACGCGGGCGCGATCGTCACACGAGACCGTCGCCTGTGTGATTGGATGACAGCTTTTGCGCGGCATGGCGGAAAGGGCGATCATATTATTGAGGGAATAAATAGCCGAATGGATGGAATTCAGGGTGCGGTCCTCGGTGTAAAGTTAAAGTATATTCATCAGTGGACGCTTGCGCGTAAGAGAATTGCAAATCATTACGATGAGCAATTAAGAAATGTGGGCGACATACAGGTCCCGCATGTGGGGGCTAACCGCGAGCATGTCTATCACTTGTATGTAATTAAGACACAAAAGCGAGATGACTTAAAAAGGCATCTAGAAAAAAAAGGGATACAAACGGTTCTTAATTATCCCAAGGCGCTACCCCTCTATCCTGCCTATCGCTATCTCGGTCATACTCCCAGTGATTTTCCAGTGGCGTTTTCCCATCAACAGCAGATTTTGTCTCTTCCCATTTATCCTGAAATGTCTGAGGACGCGATAGCCTATGTAGTTCAAAGTATTCGTGAGTTCTACTGAAAGAGTATCGATGGGGCAACAGCATTCAAGGTTACTGACGAACGCGTCCTTGAATGTTGCGGCATTCTGCTGGACTATCGGGCTTTCTCTTTTCGCCGTTTCCTATGTTGTGCGGGTTCTGGGAACTGAGGAATACGGCCTGTATGGCTTAATAGTGTTCCTCTTGTCACCAGTGTCAGTAGCAAATTTGAGTTTTCCAGAAGCAACTATGCGATCATTTGCACGGTCATGGACTCTTGGTGCGTATAAGTCCTGTGCGGAGCAGCTTCAGACTTCGTTATGGGTGGCCATGGTCGTTGGGATTTCTGGAATGGCCTTTCTTTTGGCTTTTGGACTCCCCCTCCTTGCGGTCTTTTTTCGGTTAGACCCAATTCAAGAAGAGATGCTGGCGACGGTAATGCAATGGGTAGCGTTGGATTGGCTAATGCTACAGTTAATTGCAACATATCAGGTGGTTCCAACGGCCTTACAGCGCTTTGGCTACTTGAGTTGCGGAAATATTGTGACATCATCGATTACCGCACTCCTTGGTGTTGTTGCAGTTGGGAAAGGATTTGGGCTAGAGGGTTATGTGATCTCGGTGCTCCTCGGCGATAGTGTAGCGTGCGTCGTATGGGTTCTGATCGGACGGCTATTGTTTGATGCTGTGCCACTTTGGCCTCGCTTTTATAGAACGAGATGGCTTGATGGTATTACTTATGGAAAGTGGCGAGCACTCAGTCAGGTTGGGGGAATACTTGCTGGGCAGATAGAGCGAGTCTTATTGGGTGTGTTCATAGGCCCAAGCGCAGTTGGTATTTATCATACGGTAATACGATTGGAGCAAAATTTTGTTGTTGTTGTTTTCAAGTTGGCCGAGGTTTTTTTTCCACTGTTTGCTGCTGAATCTGGTGAACCTCAATCACGGAGGACGCAGTCGCTTTTTCGCCTCAGTTGGTTAAACTCGGTCGCGGCAACGCTAATACTAGTACCGCTACTGTTCTTTGCGGAACAAATTTTGACATACTGGATAGATGCGCAATTTGCCCGCCAAGGGGCCTGGATGCTGCAATTGATTACTGTCGGCGGATTACTTGGAAGTGGGGCGAATGCAGCGTATTTCTATCTTCTCGGCAACGCCTATTCCCAACCTGTCTTTATCCTGTCAGTTACTACTGGCCTAGTAACTGTGCTTGCTGCGACCCTCCTGTTGCCCCACTACGGAATGAGTGGCGTGGGCGTGCCTGGTATCATTGCGATGCTTATTCAAGCAATACTGCTATTTGTTATTCTCAAAGCAACGTGCGTACGTACACTTCGTCTGGGCGATTATTTTGGATTTATTTACGGGCCGATTGCCAGCGGGATAATTGTAGCACTGGTAGTGTATTTAGGTGGTGTATGCGTTCCAACTGATGTAATTGGCATGGCATTATTTGCGTTGGCAGCGGGTATTTCACTTCTAACTTTTTTGTATCTTACAAGTGCGCTTTTTCCTGGTCATTCGATACGTATGAGTGATTTGAAACTGGTTTTGAAAGCGTTGAAGAAGAGCATTGTTGCGACGAGGCTCTAAGGTCATGTGTGGAATTGTTGGAATTATTAGTATTTCGGGAAATCCCATTGATCGGCTAGTGCTTGAGCGGTTTACAGATTCTTTAAAGCACCGCGGTCCCGATGGACAGGGGATATGGCTGTCTCAGAATAGAGATGCGGGTCTTGGGCACCGTAGATTATCAGTTCTTGATCTAACGGATCGAGGGACCCAACCAATGAAATCACCTTATAGTGATGAGGTGATGGTCTATAATGGAGAAATATATAACTTTCTCGAAATTCGCGACGAACTTGCAGCTCGAGGATATGAGTTTCATTCAGAGGGTGATTCGGAAGTTATCCTTGCCTCTTGGCACTGCTGGGGGGAGCATATGCAAACTCGTTTCAACGGCATGTGGGCGCTAGCAATATATAATCCAATAAGCAAGTCTCTATTTGTTTCTCGTGACAGGTTTGGTGTCAAACCTTTATTTTACTTCCGCCATACTACTGCTTTTGGTTTCGCATCGGAACTTAAGGCCTTTCGCTCATATGACGGTATTCAACTCGCACTCGATCGAGAAAGCGCAAGAGTCCTATTGCTTGATCCTTTCTATTTGGAGGGCACTGAGCGCACTCTCATTAAGGGAATAAGAAGACTTCCAGCCGGCCACCAAGGCTGGCTTCGGGACGGGAATCTCACCATTACGAGATGGTGGAATACGATAGATCATCTTGAACAATTGCCTGATCAATTTGAAGTCAATAAGGAACGCTTTTATTCAATTTTTTTTGATGCCGTCGTAAAACGTTTGCGCAGTGATGTTCCCGTCGGTTCCTCGTTGAGTGGGGGGTTTGATTCTACTGCTGTCACATGCACCATTTCTGACGCCGCACGTTGCCGTAACCAGCGTGTGCCTGCTAGTTGGCAAAATACATTTACGATGACATTTCCAGGAAAATCAAACGATGAACGAGAAATTGCTGAGGAGGTGGTTCAGTACTGCGGTGTTTTGGGAAACTTTTTGACAATACATGACACTGACTACATTAATCTGTTCGACAAGGTTCTTTTTGACTTTGATGATGTTTACTGCGGTGTGCCGACCCCAGCATGGGTGTTGTATCGAGCCATGCGGCAGGCAGGAGTATTAGTTTCGCTTGATGGACATGGGGCAGATGAGCTCATGGGAGCCTATAAGCAAGCCGACTTTCTTTTCTTCCATGATGCACCGTCGTGGCTATTCCATCCCCTAGAGAATTTGCGAAGAATTGGTCGAGTTTGGGCTGTCTTCAACGACTCTCCGATCTTTGAACGAGGCTGTCGACGAATAGGTAATTTGATGAGTGCACAGTTGAGGTATCACCGAAGTTTTTTGAACATTCGTCGTCTTTTTGAGAGGAGCCGAAACAGTCGAGCTAGCGACCCATCGACCCTGTACGACCCAGCAAGTGGTTTTAGAAACGCGGGACTTAACGATTTACTCCCTGCCGACTGGGGGGCATTGAATTGCGAACTGTATTACCACTTTCATGCGACCACTTTACCGACTATATTGAGAAACTTTGACCGTATGTCTATGGCCCATGGGGTCGAGGTAAGAATGCCATTTTTGGACTGGAGGCTCGTATGCTTTGTAATGAGTCTGCCCGATAGTTATAAGATTGGCCAGGGTATGACAAAACGCATTGCGCGCGAGGCTCTAAAGGGGCGGATTCCCGAGAGCGCACGCACATCACCAATAAAAATAGGTTTTGGCTCTCCTCTTCCCGAGTTGTTCGGCCAATCTCAGTTTAAGGAATGGGCGTTTGCGTTACTTCGCCGTGTTGGGGATCATGATCTTGTCGATATTGCAAAGTTGGGTCAAACGGTGGCTCGTCGAGCTACTGGCGTGAATTGGACGGAGGACGCACGTACGTGGTTGTCATTGCATCTCCTGTGGTATGAGCAAAATTTTATTGGATAGGGTATGCTTCAATTTGTCCATACGTGTACGTTTTATCCGGCACATCTCGACCAAATTTATGCGCGACATCAGGGACTGTCCGAGCGGTCCTATGAAATACAGCTGCAAACCATATTGTCCGATAATTTTGGATGGGTGACCGCATGGAAACAGCATCTTGAAGCAACTCGGCAATATGAAGTGCGCATTATTGTTACAAATTGTAAGCCGTTGCAATTAACGTGGGCCAAGGAGAATAATTTGCTGTGTTCGTCAGTCGGATGGTCAAATCAAGTCCTGAGAGCCCAACTTAGTGCGGTTCGTCCTAACTTATGGTTTTCTAATACTTATACAGTCTCACCTGCGTTACATATTGAATTGAAGAAGCTCATACCATCACTAAAAATTTTGGGTTGGGATGGATTATCCTTGTGCGATACGAGGCGGTATGTGGGTTGCGATTTGGTACTTACTTGCTCAGTTGAAGCGCTGCACTTTTACTTAGCTCATGGGACTCCTTGTGTTCTTTTCCCATTTGGATTTGAGCCTGATGTCCTTAGGCAATTGCCTGCTTTGGAGCGAACCATTCCTTGTTCATTTGTTGGGCAATTGTCGTTCCAACAAGGTGGTCATTTTTGTCGGTTTGATTTTCTTCGGTCTCTTGTAGATCTAGTGGATATTAATCTCTATTTGTCAACTTTGCCGACCGCGGGAGCCGTCCTGTTGCAGTCCCTTCGTGCGGCACAAAGCTTGCGGTTCCAAAATGCATTGGATCTATGGCATCGCTATTTGGCAAGTGCGATTTTGTCAAAGAGAAATCTAGGTATTGTTTTTGGGTTGGACATGTACCGCGTCCTGGGGTCTTCCGTTTTGACACTCAATAGCCACATTGATGCTGCGGGAAATCGGGCTGGTAATATGCGATTGTGGGAGGCCACTGGAATGGGCGCATGCCTCATTACCGACTATAAGGAGAACTTGCATGAGATCTTTATTCCGGATGAGGAGGTTGTTGTCTACCGTACTGCTGAGGAGTGCGCGGAAAAGATTCGCTATTTAGGTCGACATCCCGATCGAGCAGCGGAAATAGGAGCACGAGGTCAGCAGAGAACTCTTTCCCAGTACACCATGAAGCGACGCATAGAGAGTATACTGCCGCACCTCAGACGACTGTCAACTGAGTAGGGGGAGTCGCCGGGAGGTTCATTGGTCCTTGAGTGTCCCAATTTGGAAAAGGTTTGTCGCCTTATCTTGCTTTTTGTCGATAATTCTGATTATTTACAAAATGGTGCGTTTGGACTACGTGGAATTTTTGGAGAGCCAACAGAGCACATGCAGGCCCGAGACTTTCACAGATGGGGATATACTAAAACAACCTTATCGCAGCTAATTGAGCAAGGTGGGTTTACAAAGTATGTTCTTGCCGATGGAATTTCGCACCTTTATCCCTTGAGAGATATGCGGGTTGAGGCTTTCAAGTGATCAGAGTGGTGCGTGCAATGGTGGCGAACCGGCGAAGGAGTAAATGGCTCAATCCACCAAGGTGGAGATGATGCCCTTTTGTGAAAACACTTCTTAAAGGTTTCATCATCCTTGGTTCGATATTCATCACGCTTCTTGTGGTTGAAATTGTATGTCTGGCACTTGAGGAGCGGGCGGGAGAGGAAAAAAGATATGTCGGCATGCCCTATCCCCAAGTCGCAGACGATAATTTGGGGTACGCTTTGCCCCCTAATTCGGCTCATCAGGTGGCCCTCATGGAGGGTACGTCTGTCTGTTACGATGTGATCTACCGCGTTGACGGCCATGCCCGAAGGACAGTTGGGGCAGATACTCTTAATAAAAAAGGGCCATTTCATCTATCGTTGTTTGGCGATTCGGTTACCTTTGGTGAAGGACTGAATGATTCCGACACAGTTCAATACAAGCTTAGCGAGCTAGGCGACATTGCCAATCATGCAGTTTTTGGATATGGGCCCCAGCATACTTTGGCTATCCTTGAAGACGAGCATGCTTTGCTTTGCGAGGGCCGTTGCAACCTTGGGGTATATATATTGATCCCTTCGCATGGAGATAGAGCTTCTGCTCGTCCCTCCGCCGGTTGGTTGTTTCATAGCCCTCGTTATGTTTTTGAGAATGGGGAAGTCGTCCGTGGGGGATTCTTTGATGAAGATCGGAGGATATTGACCGATTTTTACCGCGGAATAAATTGGCTGTTCGTGCACTCGGCAACAGCCAGAAGAGTTCGATTGCCCTCCCTATTTTCGCAACCGGCGATTGATGGTATGTTCATTGGTCGTATTTTGGGACGGTCTGCCGATCTTTTTAGGAAACGCACCAACGCTCCTTTTGTAGTAGTTATTCATCCAATGTGGAATCTGATGGCTTCTTCCTCTGAGCTGTATGCGGCAAAGCAGGTTTTGGAGGGTATGGGAGTGCCAATTCTTGATTATTCGTCTTTTCATTATGGAACAGATGACCAAATTCCTTGTGATGGACATCCTAATGGTTCATTTAATGAAAGGTGGGCCCCGGTCCTCCGGAAGGACCTTTTCCCCCTTTTGTTAACACAGTAGGTTCTCAGAGAAGGGCTATTGTGCAGAGAAAGCCTATGAATCGGTGACTAAACTCTGTCTGGCGGTGGGAGTTTGGCTTGAAATAGGTAGTAAAGGCTGCCCAGTAGCGAATGTATCCCGATTGGATCTTTCCAAATCACTACTTCAACACACCAGATTCTCTACTTCTTTTCTCTGGTCCAACACCGATCAGAAATGTATTGGGACAGACACCAAAAAGATAATAACAACAAAGGAAGGGTGGTGGCCAGTACCCGAGCGCGATAAGCTCCGCCAAGTAGGAAAGGCGATGAAAAAATAATGCCGAGCACCGATAAGTTTATAAAAGTCTTGAGTCCCGACCTTGGTCTTTGTAGTGATGCAACAACTCCTAAGATGAATAGAATGAGAGATAAAGCCACAGCCGATCGCCCGGGTAGGTACCAAAATATTCCCCCATCAAGCCAGAATAGTTCAAATCCTGACCAGATCCCGACGAAAATACCTTGAGGAGAGCTGTATATGCGCTCAAAGGTAAGGGCCATTATTTGGTCGGAAAGAAGGTGTGGCGGTGTATTGGCTAATTGGGGATAGTCACTAAATATTTGTAAATATCCCTTGCCCCCACATGCCAACCCATAGAGCTCTTGTATAGCATTCCAACCGGTGTACGTATGTTCGGGAACAACGGTACTGGCCAGCAGTGATGAGAGCAATAGGGCAAGGGCGGCAGTTGCCAATGGATAAAAAATGTAATGCAAGCCCAACCTCTTTCCCCCGGGGGTAAGGCATCCCTTGCTTCCAAAGGCGAGCAACGGCAACACCAACATGCACCCCGGCCTTGCCTGAAGTCCCAGCGTGAGTAACAAGATCCCGAGACAATAGCAGGGCAATGAACGAGAAGTTATGCCTATCACGAAGAAAGCAGTGGAGAGCATGCCAAGGTTGAGCCCCAAGTTCTCAGCCATAAAAACTCCCGCAAGGTTGGCTTGATAGAACATTACTAAATGTATAAGTGTCCATATTGCGACCGCGAAGCCCATGGTGAGAAAAACGACTTCAGTTAGAAAGGTTGCGCAACATGTAAATATTAATTGTTGAATGACATGCAGCAAAAGGAGATCGTTTCCGAAAAAGGTCATAAAGAACGAAAGAAAAACAGGATAAAGGGGCTTTGAAGCTGCGTGTGGACTGAGCTTCTCTCCATTGATTATAGCGATTGCCGCATCATAATAGGAGCTGGCGTCACTTTGGGGATATCCTCGTTCTCCATAGATGGTAGAGAGCGAACCGGTAAGTACATTGTTGAGACACACCAGAGAAAAAAGATAGATGGATAAGAAAATAAGAACGCGACGAACAAGAGAGGATGGACGTTTCGCAGCAGGAGCATTGGTCCTGAGAAGAGGTAAGACAACAGATAGAAGTAGGGCGAGCGGGATCATGTAGTTGCTCAGTAGCAAGATTTCTGGTCATGAACAGCTCTTAGTGGGCAGACATTTGCATCTAATCATGAGGGGACATTGGTAACAAGAAAGTTATTTTCGAGCGATGTTGGGCGTTTTTCTGCCAGTACGGCGTTTCCGTCCGGCGGACCTTCGGACACTTTCCATATCCCTCGTATGGTTACTTCTGCGGATTGGAACAATGGCAATCATCCCTATCGCTATCATAGTGGAGGCAGTAACTGCGGATCGGTATGAAAAATTCTTCCGACTATACCGCAAAGACCGACCACAAAGCGGCCACGGGGGGTAAGGGAGTATTTTCCCTTCTCTCCCATGCTGACAAAGCCACTTTTCTGTTGTTCTCGCATTCTACGCTCGACAGCCTGATATTCCAAAACATACTGAGTAACCAAGGAATCACGAAGTTCTTGTGCGCTCTTACCTTCGGAAACAGGAGCTTCTGCAGCAAGTTGATTCAATAGAAAGATGGTAACCGATCGATCTATTGAAACAGGAAAAATAATTTCAACACCTGTTATTATTGCTAGAGGATTTGTT
>CAZPBV010000145.1:0-8661 GCA_964584675.1 uncultured Bdellovibrionales bacterium | reverse complement strand
GCATATCAGGGGTGAACTGTATGCGCCGAAAGGGCAAAATATGTTCGCCAATGCCGTGTTCATGGGTCATCCCGGTGTTAACGCCCCCCGAAACCGGGTCCGCCGCGATGAGCCGGCCCAAGGTTTTGGTGAGAGTGGTCTTTCCCGAGCCGGGATAATCTTCAATGAGAACATGGCCGTCAGCCGCCAAGGCAGTAATTACCAGCTTGATGGTATCATCGCGGCCGCGAATTACCCGCCCCAAAGCCTCATGTAACCGGGTAAAAATGTGGCTGGCAAATTGAAACTTTTCTGTCATACGTTCTACCTATAACTCTTCGCTAAAAACTATATCTGAAAATTTCTTCAGCGCTTCCTCCAAGACTGGAGCATGGGTCTCCAGTGTAGCAAGCGTCTTTCTTCCGATGAGCCCGCGTTTTGAGTTTAACATGAGATGATGCTCGCCGTCCTTCAACTCGTAATTAATTGAATAATCTTCGGCCGCCTCATCGGTAATGGTAAACGGTCCATCAGCAATATCGTCTTGAATACCACGTGCTGCGGGCTCTAATCGAACCGGTAGCTTAAGCCCGTTGTTTCTCAGTGCGGCCCTGTTTAGGGAAAAGGCCTGATACGCTATCGCTCTATAGTCCTCACTGCCTACATCCAGCACCGTGAGCTTTAATAGCAGGAGGTGCAGGCGTAACGCATCGTCATAACGCGCTCGTGCGCGCCCAAGAACAGCATCAATCAAGGCGAGAGCTTCCTTTATATCTCCGTGATAGAGTCGATTTTCGGCGCGATAGGCGTCATAGTACAATGCAGCTTGATCTCTTTTATCTAGATCTCGCTCTTTTCCTATGCGTGCATCAAGCACGCTCTCCGGCAGAGGGGCCAGAAGCGCCCCAAGTACCGGATAGTCAATTAAACTGTCCGTATTTCGAACATAGATATCTTCAAATTGAGAGAGATTTTCGATTAAGATCTGCCGTGCGCGACGCTCGTACCACCATGCCTCCAGCGACTGAGTGACATTCAGACGCATATAGGCGAAGCGTTCTCTGAGTGAACCGGCGCTACGCAATTTTCTATGCCACACTGCCGCTCGAAGCGCTTGCCCCAAAGAGCTCATGGCCGCAGCGCGCAAGTCGTCGATATCGGTGCCAATCTTTCCAAACCACTGCTGGTGCTCCAGGGATAACCGCAACAGCTTGATTGCGGTCTCCGGAAATCCTGCCATTAAGGCAACCCGGCCATTGGCCAAATTTACCAAGGCTCGATGCTCTTCCCCATTTCTTAATTTGTACTGCGCTACGCAACTTAAGAAATCGTCCATCGCTTTCTTAGCGCCTTTGAGATTCAGCTCATCGAGATACACAAGCGCCAAATTGAGACTGGGAAGAACATGCTCACAACCATCCGGTAAGCTCGTGGACTTGAGCCAGGCTGCTTGGGCCTTATCCTCCTTAAAAATTTCTTTCAGTACTTCCCCTGAGTTATTGAGTGGGGTTGCCGGCTGACCGGCCGAGCCCAACGACATTTCGTATCGTATCGCCTGATCAAATACTTGCAGTGACTGCTCGCGCTCTCCTGTCATCGACAAAAGAATGCCCAGCATATTGAGCGTTCGACCCTTTTCAGCTCCCAATGCAATCCCCAGGCGAGCAACTTTTACGGCCTCGTCAACTCGCCCGAGTTTCATGAGAACCCATGCGCGTGTGCCGGCGTACCAGTCTGCGTAGTAGCCAAAAGACGTAAATTCATCCAACACATCCAACGCCCCCTGATAGTTATCCAGGTTCAAGCGCGCCTGCGAAAGCAAATACAATATGTGGGCGTGTTCAGACTGCGCAATAAAATCAGTATAAGGCGGCTGCCCATTTTTCTTGAAAAAGAGATCCTGGGCCTGTTTTACATACCGCAGTGCAAGTCGAAAGTGCCCCACATGCACCATATAGTACGTGGCAAGCATCAGATGCGCTCGGTACATTTGGGGGTCCTTCGCTAACGCCTTTAATAGCTTTGTTCGCGCATCCAGCGGTCGATCATCATCCAACATCACTGCCGCTTCAGCTACCAACTGATCAGGTGTCTTATCGTCGTCATTTTGCGATTCAGCGCTTTGACCGATGCTATAATCGAATGGATCGAAGGGATCCTGCACGTCAGCCTGCAAGCGAGATCCAAGGAGCAATGCCGCAAACAAGGCAGTTCCTATACAGGCCAACGAATTCCGCACTACCATTTCCCCCTTGCCCAAGAAAAAAACACGGGAGCCGGGTTCAGAGCGGACCACAGTCGCTTCCAACCCCGCAGCGTTGACCACTGACGCATGCTTGCCTTTCGAAGTTGCATTTCGCTATCCATGCTGACCGTCTGAAGTGGGGCGTATACGGTTTTTCCTACCTCGACGGTGGAAAGCAGGAGATCACGCCCCGTTTCGGCAGCAACCCGCGCTTGGAACTCTTGACGAGTTTCCCCGGCCTGTCGCCGAATACCGATCGCATAGAGACGGCTCAACATTGCACGATATACCCAAGTGAGGCGCCTCGAAGGGTTTCGCACCAATACCCAGCCATAGAGCATAAATACCTTGGTAAGAACGATCAGAACTGTCACTACAATAAGAGGGATGAGCAATACGCGACGACCCGGCAGGACCCAGGCCGAATCCTCTTCCATTCCCTTTTCTCCTTTGGCACTGTCCTTTGGCAAGATTTCTTCGTCCGGCCCCAGCATGTCCATGAGCTCCTCCAAGAGCTTCATGTCAACCGGTGTCTCGGCATGACTTTCGACATGCTGTGGTTTCGTGTCGAAGGGAATCCACCCCTTCTTATCAATATATACCTCTGCCCAGGCATGACGATCACTCATTCTAAGAAGAATATGACCATCTTTGGACTGGCTCAGATCTGTGAGATAGCCGGTGCCGATACGCGACGGGATGCCCAGCGCACGCAACATATACACAGTCGCATGAGCAAAATGCACACAATATCCGCGCATGTCACCAAAGAGGAAAGGGACCACGGGGTCTTCTCCTTCCTTAACGTCATGACCGGGAGCGAGCGTATAGATGGCATTTTCGTTGAGGTAATCAACAATCGCAAATGCCTTCTCCACAGGGTCGCTTATTCCCTGAGTTAACTGTTCGGCCAAATTCTTATAGCGAACGTCGCTGTGCGGAGCAGTATAGTGACTGCGCATGATATCGTTCCAGCGCGAGTCCCCAACCGGGGAAGATTTAAGATCGTCAAGAGAATAGGCGGGAGCAACCGAATAGGCGCGATAGGCCGCCTTGAATCGCTTTGGATTTGGATTCTTCAAGAGATCAATTGAGATGGGATAGTCAATGGCAAATGCGTTCTTGTGATCGGCTAGCAGGTAGACTGATTGAACCATCGGGGTGCGAACTCCCAGATCGGTGTCTTCCGGCCCCACGAACGGCTCCTCCGGCGTTGTCCCGCTCACATCGGTATCATAGGTGCGATCTGCTTTGACAATTTTCTGGCCGTCAAACTCAGACAGCGCTGCCTCGCGTAGATAGAGCATCGGCGTAAAAGGGTTTTGATTGTAATCGCCGTCGAGCCGAACCAGGGCGGACGGTTGATTCGTGCCGCCAAGAGCAGAGTGAAAATCGAGCGGGCTCATTTTTTCGTCCGCCCCCATGCCGACTCCGTTCTTGTCATAGGTTTGATCATGAAAGTGGCGGAAAGTAAGATTGGACACCATGTACAAGTAACCCGCGATAGCCAGCACGAGCCCCGTGGCTAACAAGATCATTGCTCTCCCCGGGTATATCTTACGCTGGGCCCGACCGACACCGGCAACGGGCCTTCCGGGCAAAGTCGCGCAATAAAGGTAGAGGCCGACGCCAACTACCACCATCACTCCCACCACGATGAGAGCGGTGAGATGGCTGATGCCTAGATACCACGCAATTGCGCCGATTGTTTGAGAAACTCTAAAGTTAAAGTTTCGGTAATCCGCCGCCTGATACAAAACAAAGGCGAGCAGAAGCATCACTTCCACAGTAACCGCATGACTCCACCTCCAAAATAGCCACGTCGTCATAGCGCCTACTCCGAAACTAAGAAGAATTAGTTGCAGATGTACCTCAAAAGTATAAATGGAGAATATTGAAGGGAGCCATGCGACCGGCACTATGCTCAAGAGTTGAAGGCTGAGCCACACAAATAAGCTTGCAATCGCTAAAAGAACGACAAAACCCGCATGAGATAAGCGGCTGAACCCAAGCGCCGATGCCATAAAAATGCCAAGGGCAGCCGATAAGCCGAGTACGCCGACCGAGGACCCCAAATCTACTGCGCTCGCGAGGCAGACAATCAAACAAAGAGCAAAGGCGCAGCGAAGAAGCGCCGTAACAATGGCGCGCGCTGGGCTCGGTGGAATGACTAAAAACTGGGAAGCGGCAACCAAATTCATGATGCGTTATACATCTCCCAACCCTTGGCAGCGCATGCTGCAGCGAAATTCCGGTAATATTTTGGATACTGCATTTGAGCTCCAGGCAGGGGATCAAGCATAGCCGCTAGAATCCGCGCGGCCAAGGTGGGAACGGTTGCCTGCTGTGCCCACCGCGAGGCCCCTTGATGCACACAAAAGACCGGCTGAATTCCTCTTCTTTGCAATGATTCTCCTACCTGCATTATGAAATCTCGCACCTCTCGAGTGGCAAATCGCTGCTCTGAACAAAATACCAAAACATTACGCAGTTGAGAGTCTTGCGCGTAGGAAAGCACTGTATCGATTGTCTTTTCAAGCTCTTGACCCCCTCCTGATGAGGCAACATTCCAGGCTGTTTCAATAAGCAAGTCCTCTGCCGACTGCGCCGTGCGCGCGGGCGCATCTTGTCCCATGCCTTCGCAACCGAAAAAAATTTCCAAATCTAATGACTCAAGGTGCTGCATGTATGCAAGCAGGTGCCCGCACAACTCATCATCTTCCTGCCCCGCGCATGCAAAGATGACCACCTTCCCCTCCGGTGTCATCGCTCTCTCGGGATGGCGAGAGATGAGCTCGCCGCGTTTGGCGTACAGTTTCCACAAAATTTTTCGCAGCCCATCGGATGGATGGTATGGTTTCAGGTCGAAGGGGTCTCCTCGTCGGTCCTGCATATCAACCATCGCATCTCCCGTCCTGACTGCCGAACTCAGGACGGGCAGCACCGTTGAATTGAAAAAGGGCGGATGCACTCGAAAACACCCTTGCAACTCGGCACCCGCTACTTCCCAACGATACGAAAACAACCCCAAGTAATCACCGAATGAACACCGAATCGCTGCTATTGCCCACTCGCCACGATGAGGAAAAGAAAGTTCGTCTATCAAAATTCGTGGCTCATCGCTTCGACCCGTAATAATGTGGCGTGCTGGATGGAGCCCAGGGTGCTCGAACACAAGCTCTAATTCCAAAGCAAAGAGAGGGGGAAGTTTCACGGGTTGGGTCTTCACCATCACGACGGTGGATTCTCCCGAGCGAAGCACGCCCCTTCCCGATTGATCCACAGCCTTACCCTCGTACGACTCCGGTCCGGGCGCATGCGCTCCCAATTGAACATGCAAATTGCGTTTTACACCCCTTCCTCCCGCGATGGTCAGGCCGAGGCCTAAAACAAACAACCCCACTATCGAATAACCAAAAACGGCGGCAACGATATCAGACTCTTCAGGAACGACGATAATAAGGAGATAAGCAACCACTATCAGGAGGATCCATCCTCGAGTAGTCAATAGGGTGCGAAAAAAAGGAAAAAGGGAGCCCTCGAACATTTTCAATGTCCTTCGGAATACGAGTCCGAGCGCGCTAAAAGACGATGCTTCAGGCATAACACCCAATGCGAAAACAGTAGCAGTTTCGATGCCCGTGGACAAAGGAAAGGGTTTGATCAAAGAGCCAACTTGGAACTTAGGAATTCCGAGATCTGGCTATTGGAAAAGGTTACGCCTCGCGGCGCGCCACCCGAAAAACGGGAGAGAACATTTTGGTCTCGGTCAAGGACGAGCCATGTGGGAAAACTTGAAATTGAGGCGGCATGCGAGAACTCGTCATTCGGATCCAGCCGAATATTTCCGCCAACCTTCTTGGCCGAAGCAGAAATAGCTTCGACACTGTCGTTTCCAATAGTTACTGATAAGCCAAGGTGTGGATTGGTTTCAAGATACTTCCCAAGTGCCTGAACAAAAGGCTGAGAGGCCTCACAAATAGGGCACCAAGGAGCCAAGTATACTACTATACAGCGCTCCTTTCCAGGGCACGGCTCTTCAGACGCCTGCCCGGACGGAAAGGACTCAAGGCGCACCCGTGGCAATTGCTGATTGCCACGAAGCAACACAACGCATGCCCCCAGAGCGAGAAGGAAAGCAATAAAAATATGCCAGGTACGTATACGCAATCAGCTATGGCCTACACAAATTAAAAGGAACCGAAACCGTCACCAAGTGCTGCCAGTCATTGTTGCCCACTGCTCTATATTCAACGCCATAATCAAGACTAACCTGCTTTACATAATGACCACCGACCGGAATAACGAAGCCGGCGCCAAGACTCCAAGCATTATAGTAAGCCGATCCGTTTAGATCATTTAGTTCAACTCGGTTATATCTGTAGCTTGCAAGACCGGCAAAACGATACCCAGCCCGCGCCATAAACCAATCGGTGACAGCATGCTCGACACCAGCTCGAATATGAAAGAGGTTACCATTCTCATCGCCACCAACAATGTTTTCGGGAAGGGAACTTACAACCTCGCCATCAGTGCTGAGGTGACTATACGAAGTGCTTAGCGCCAGCGTTGTGTAATCTGTCAGCTGATAAGAGCCGCCGACATCGAGCCCAAATTGAAAATTCTTTGAGTCTCCCTCAATACCAGGACCGAAGAGCGCATGGTGAGTTCCGTGTCCAAAGAAAATATCACTTCCAAAGGTAAAGGCGTCACTCACATGGTACAAGGTGCCGAGCGTATGCCGAAAGCCGTCTCCCATGGGATAATTAAAGACATCAATTGCTTGCAGCTTATCATCTGTCCATCCCAAGCTGTACCCGAAACTTAAGTTCTCACTAATGCCGTAAGAGTATGCGGCAACAACCTGGGTCCGTTCAGTTCCAGAATTGTAGCTATCATCATCCCAATCTGTATCGTAGCCGCTCCACGCGATCCCGAAATTTCCATAATCAGGCAAACCATCGCTTGTAGGAACTATCGGCAAGGCCAAAATTCCAGACCCCATGTTCCCCGTTTGTTCGATACCATTCCCGGTAGGAAACTCATTACCGCTAATTCTGTTGTAGCCATACCCAAAGGAAACCTCGCCTCCCTTCATAAGACCAAGACCAGCAGGGTTTCCCAGTACACTGGAACTGTCCGAAGAGGTCACCACCGAGCTACCGGCCATACCGAAGGTGCGGGCATTTTGGGGATACTCAAAATATCGTTCGACCACCTGCTGAAAGTAAAAATCGCTAACATCGTCTGCGTGCGCCGACTTAGTCACTAGAGGGGCGGCCACGAGCAGGAACACCATAGCCCGCACCATGGCAAAACTTTTCGAACACGTCATAAGAGTACCTCCCAAACAATAAAAAAAATCGTAAGATGAGTTTTTAAACTTTAAAAGAAAGAGCCGCATTCGTCAAATCTGCTATGCGCCACATCCTCTGTTTGCTCTTTAAGCCATGGGTATTTTTCTCGCGTCATCTGTGTCGCGAGATGCTGTCGCCTGACCCCATGAGGCAATTTGAAGTCTGGTTTGAGCAAGTGAAACGTTTTTTTTGGTTGGAATTTCCTGACGCCATGTGTCTTTCGACCATCTGCGAGGACGGGTTCCCCGATGGCCGAATGGTGCTGCTGAAGCAAGTGGACGCGGCGGGGTTTGTTTTTTTTACCAACGGAAACTCCCGCAAGGGGCGGGCATTGACAAAATTGCCACGCGCTTCGCTCACCTTTTACTGGGACTCGCTACAACGGCAAGTGCGAGTACAAGGTATCGTTCAAGAGGTGGACGAGCGCGATTCTGATGAATACTTTTCCTCGCGACCTCGCCGCAGTCAGATTGGCGCATGGGCGTCGGCACAAAGCGAAGTCATAGTATCGCGAAAGGAACTAGAGAGGCGCGTAAAAGAATATGAACAAAAATTCAAAGGCCGGCCGATACCGCGCCCTCCATATTGGAAAGGATATCGGGTCGTCCCGCACCGTATTGAATTTTGGAAGTTGCGGTTTAATCGGTTGCACGATCGGTTTGTGTATACTCGCCAGACGGGTGGAGCCTGGTTAATTGAGAGGCTCAACCCATAGTCTCAGATTGCCCATATATGAAGCAGGTGCAAAACTGCGGTAGCATATGCGCAGTTCATCGAAGGGGCCTTGTTCCCCACGCGACTCATACATGTGCCAGCAAAATTTCACCGCCTATTCCCGACGCTTGCAACCACTTGTGCCGCACCGATGCCGTAGGCATTAGCAAATATGGTAATCCCTATGCGGCCAATGCCTCCCCCAACATCTGGACTGCCACATTCCCATGTAAGAGCGACAAAACAACCAGCTCACGGGACAGTTACAATCCCAAAGCA
Source organism: uncultured Bdellovibrionales bacterium (assembly GCA_964584675.1). Taxonomy (GTDB): domain Bacteria; phylum Bdellovibrionota_C; class UBA2361; order UBA2361; family JBGSMV01; genus CAZPBV01. Next base: position 87 of record CAZPBV010000145.1, on the reverse strand, counting down.
CAGCCGCATGGCCATGAGATGGGATGGCACAGTGACGAAGGGATAAGTACAGGGGCAATGGGTACCAACCAAATTCAAAGCTGCATC
>CAZPBV010000144.1:0-8687 GCA_964584675.1 uncultured Bdellovibrionales bacterium | reverse complement strand
AGCGGGTAAATGCAGAGGGCTGGGCATAAAACCGCCTTCGGTAATAGTTTTGAAAGCATTTCCAGAGAGAGGTAGGCCCTTGCAACCCACCGCCAATCGTGATTCTTCCAGCGCATTGAAAACCTACCAGGGCCAAGTGGCCACAATGACCTTGCCTGAAATTGTTATGGGGGGGGGGGCATTCTTGGTGATTCGAAATGTAATGTTCGATGCCCTGCTCATGCCATTAATATCTGGCCGTCGTTGCCGTTACGTAGAGTGCTGTCCTACCGGGGGACCGAAGGACCTTTTTTCAACGTCCTTTGGCATAAATGGATACCCCACTCGAATTACTCTCCATAACTATTTTCAGAGACCTAATCTCTGCGATTCTTGGGAGTACGGCAAGGGTGTTTAACTTATTATTTTTGTTATTTATTTTGGTTTTCTTCCCAGCATCCGAGGTCTGGAGCCAGAATATTGGGTCAGAGGACCAATTTGGGCCTGGCCAGAAGGCCTCCTTTGACTTTTTCTCCCCAAATGCGGTGCGCGACCCGCTGAGGATGCACTTGGAGGTGTCTAAGCAACCTGAATACTCTTACTTCCCATCCAAGCCCGAGACCTATGATTTTGGCGCAACATCCGACGATCCTAGTCAGTTACCCGACTCGAGTGGTTCTAACGGCGGTCGTATGCCCCATGCAGCCGCGTCATCTGACCTCAATGGACATTCTCAGATGAAAGATTCAATTGCTGCCAGTCTATTTTCAGAATACGGAGACCCTCGAGAACGAGCCCCCATAAAGGCCATTGATTCGGCGCCCCGACCGTTTAAGGGACTCATGGCGGCTCTCGAATCGGGCCGAGAAGACATAGCAGCTCTTTATGCCCGGCAGTATGTAAATCATATCGACAATCTACAAATTCGCTCCAACCAGATTTACTCGCTGGCCAACGATGCTCGTAAGATGAGCAATCTGGAGGCACTGACGGGAGATCAAGAGGTACCTCTGCGGATAACCTCGCGGGTTGAGGAAATCCCTTCTGTGAACTCTAACCGTGATGGCACCGTGGATTTGTATTTTTTCTTTGATCCAGCAGATGACAGTCAACAAGCCGGGGTTGAGAATATTGAGCGCCTGGCCCAGGTCACGCGGGGGATTGAAACAATTCGCCTTGTGGGTATGAGTCTCAAGTCGACACTTGACCCCAGTGTGCGGAATGCCATTGTCAGTCGCCATGTATCATTCCTCGTTCGCGACGGGGTCGAACTTGCGAAAATTTTACATATCGATCGATTTCCGGTCTTGGCTCTTGTCTCTCCGGCAAGCGGAGAGATGCACGTAAGGTATGACATTCGAAATTTGTCTGACATCTTCAGCATTATTCGAAAACTTCAGGGAGCGGCGTGATATGAGGTTGCTAATTTCCTTTACTTGTTTGTGCGTGATGCTTGGGACGGTATCGATTGCGGTCGCACTTCCATCCCAGGATGGTTCTCTTTCGAATTTTGCCGGCTCACTTTCAGGAATAGGAGGTGGCGGTTCGGGTGGGAGGGACTCAAGCTACCCGCTCGATGCAATTGGAAAGGAAGCTGAAAAACTTGAACCCAAGGTCAACGCGACCGGCGGGGTCGGTGCTTTTGGTCTGGTTACTTCGGGCGCCGAGGGAACAACTTACGGATTTGGTGATGGGGGTGGTAACGAATTGGGCGGCAGCGGAGGAGGAAATGCCAGCGCGGGAAAAAGATTGCAGGATATTGTTCCGGTCCCCGGCGTGACTATGTTTTCCGGAGTAATGAAACACAAAGGCGTGGCCAAGATGTTCTACGAACTTTTTGGGTCCCCGCTCAATGTCCAAAATACAACAGTCGGCCTTTCTGAATCAGGGTTGTCGCAGGCCAATGCCGCTACGGTGAATGCGGCACTTGGGTTGGCTAATGCCATGGTGTTGAGCCAGATTGGCACGGTTCAGCAGATGGCGAACTTTGCCGAGTGGGGAGAAGGCGCGATTAGAGCGTTTTATGCCTGTATAAAGAACAACATGAAAGGGGGAAGCGGCTCGGATGAAGAAAGATTTGTTTCTGCCTATGCTCAGTGCAGCGGAGATAAGTATACCTCATCAAGTGGTGGCGGATGGGCCGGTGGCAATGGTGGAACGGGTGAGCCTATGGCCGCGACTCGCGCTTCTCTGGGGATCGGGAACCTCGGTGGCGGTGGAGACCAAAACCCCTTCAATGGAGAGTTGTTTTCTCTGGCCGATGATCCCAACATGCCTGGTATAATGCAAGGTCAACGTGGTTCTGCCGGCAGGGGAAAAAACGTTGAGTTTGACTTGTGGTCATTGATCTTTGGTGGCGACAATCAAGCGGCCCAATCCAATATGGCTAATCCGAATCCCACTGGTTCGCCGAGTAACTATTCAGCCATTAAGAAAGCGCTGGCTACATATGCCGGCAATTACACGTTCACAGAAAATAGCGGATCTAGTGCCGGGGCACAGAAAGGAGGCGCCTATTTAGAAATTGCACATGAGAGACTCATACCGCGTGAAAAAGGCCCTGTTCAGGCCTTTAAAGAGCAATTCAGAAAGGACTTTGAATATGCCCGCAAGGCATTTTATGAGTATTGCTCGAACTATGCTCGGCCCAAATCTAAGAATCCGAAAGCTCAGGCTGATTGGTTTAATAATCGAGATAAACAGTGCGATCGTAACGGAGAGTCGTATTGCGCTCTCAAACAGAAGGCATCGTTCCAAGGGAACCCTTGGAACGACGATTTGGTCAAATCATTTGTGACGGAAATGCTGCGTTATGCCGACTCCGACGACAACGCCGCCTGTGACAAAGTATTTGGCAAGGGAGGTAGGCTTGATTTGCAGAAGCTGGTCTCGGATCCCAAACTGGTTACCGAGCCGGTTAAGCGCTTGGAAAAGATTCAAGTAAATGTGACCCTCGCAAAAATGCGGCAGTCGTATAAGGTGGCGGAAGAGGTGGTAAAGACAAGGACGTCCGGTACTTTCCCATCTAAGTACCGTGAGTTAGCGCTATCTTTGATTCGCGAGGCGGCTCGAACTGATGAAATAGTAAATGCCTTGAAAGATTCTACGAGTCGTATAGGCGAGTTAGTTGCTGATATCCCGGATATTGCTCAATCCCGTAACCGCGGGGGATCGGCGCTTTCAAACACCTTTGATGGACAATCGGGTCAAGGCGGGATGCCCAACAATATGGCTGCAGGAGCGCAATAACTTTGTGGTAGGGAGTGTATGATACTCGTTGATGCTCTCCAATATGTTCTTAATGCCCAGGGTGGATCGGGGGACGTTGGAGATATCATTACCGGTATTATTGGATCTATTGGCGGTGGGGGAGGTGGCGGCGGTCACCATGATTGGCAAGGGGCCCTGAATGATGTCATTTCAGGGCTTGGGCACGAGCAAGTATGGCAGAGTAAATTTTCTTGCGGTTCCCAACAAGGTATTTGTCCGGCCAGTTCTTTCACTGCCATTGGTGCCGCTTTTGCTACTCAGGGCTACTTTGTTCAGGCGGACCTGCTTTACTATCTGACTAGTTCTGATTTTGGTCTGTGGGCGCCTCTTCTCTATATTATGGCGGCAGTCGGCGGGCTTATCAGTCTTGCCATGGGTGCGCCTCCCAAGATGTATTTGTGGTTCTTTATGGGGCCGGCTCTTTACAACTGGCTGCTGGAAACTCGGGAACCGGTGCACGGAGTGCAGTGGCGAATTGCGGACATTCCACAAGACCAGCGCGAAGTCTGGAAACTTGCCGAAGTCGGCCTCAAGAATCTCAATGTGGTCAAGCGTGGCCTTCAGCAGGGGAGCGATCTTGAGCCGCGCCGCCTGCAACCCACCCATGATCCTGTCTATGTATCAAATCTCTTTCTCTGGTTTGATGAATTGATCAGTTCTACCGTGCAGTGGATGGTGCGCTGGACTGGTATATATACCTTGCGCGGCGGCCGGGGCGGTGGTGCAGGCGCAGATGGCGACGGTATCATCAAGGCACCAACAGGAGCTGAAGAGCATGATAGATGGTACCTGCTCTCAAATCTAAAATGGAGCATGCTTGAAAATATTACCGGGGCTCGGCTGCATGATGCTGATCTACGAGATGCTTTCGCCACCTTTATGACTACTGAATGCGGCCAGGCCCTCTCTGGCGCAGTGAACAAAAAGAATTTTATTGCAGCTTCACACTCACGCTCGGGGCGAATTCCGTGCACCGTATTCAAGGAGGGGGATGTCACGAGTCAAAATGAAGACGAGGGAGTTTGCACCAAGACAGAACCGAACCGCGACAACTATGAAATTGTCGCTGAAAAGCTAACCGGCCAATGGGTTCCTATGCCGGAAATTTTTCAGTATTTGTGGGAGGACAAGAGCAAGGGATCTTTTAGTTGTTTTATGTCCAATAACACTGGCGAACAGGGATGTCCCGGGGCGCAAATGAGCCAACAATTTGCTGAAAACAAGGACATCTTGTGCCGCACCTTTCTTTTAACTCTCGTTAATGGATTTCGGTGGGAAGCAGGGCACTTATACCACCAGCTCGTTGCTCAAGCTCCCGAGGGCATGGGTGACGACGAGATGTTGTTTAACCTCTTTTATGGGTGGGACATCCGTGACGCGCAAGGGAATTTGCTGGATGGCGAAGCTCTACGGAATTGGACCAAGGATTTGATTTTAGTACACCTTATTCGCAATGAAATGGCGGCTGTGCCGGATTTGGTAAGCACGCGCCGCACCAACTCGCAGAACTTGGCAATTGATGTGGCTGAGTATCAGAGAGCTATCGGCGGGCGCCAAAAGTACGGAGAAGTTTACACGTGGGCTCTCATGACACCGTACCTGCAGGGAGTCATGCTATACCTGCTTGCGATGGGTTATCCATTTGCCTGTATCTTGATAGTGGTTCCAGGGTGGCATAGGGCGCTTTTTACTTGGATGTCGTTTTGGGCGTGGGTTAAATTGTGGGATATTGGCTTTGCAATTGTTGGTGTGCTGGAGCGCAGCATTTGGGCCATGATAGGTAATAATTCGGCCGCCTCCACGATGGCACCTATGATTTCCGTCATGCAGCAGTGGGGTAAGGTTACTGTTGATGACTGCATGGTGCAGCAGGCGACCGGTCACGGCGATGACATCACGTTCAAGTTTGATCCAAAAGCGTGTCCGCCGGTTCCTTCAGTGACGACAGATGGCTCGGGCGATCCCTTGGATGAGCACTTGAGATTTAGCGCCGGCCCTGACTTTCCGACCGCTATGAAGATTTTCGATCGTGCCATGTTGCTAGGAGCCAACATCGATTTTGACCTTGCCAATTCATACTATATTTACATCATGGCAGCGCTTTACTTCGCCGTTCCGGCCGCCACCGGGCAACTCGTGCTTGGCGCCAAGGCCGGTGCCGCCGGGATGGTCAGCAATATGGTTGGCGGCGCTGCCTCCGAAGGCGGTCGGGCAGCCGGCCAGGGTTTTAGCGCCCTTGATTCGAACAGAGACAAGGCAAATGTGCAGACTCAAGGGCAGCAGACTCGGGCGGCGTGGGGGAGGGGGGCTGGTCTCCCCATAGGGCTCGGGGCATTCACTGCTGGCAATATGCAAACCCAAGAAGGCTTGGCGTCAAGTCTAGCGCAACAAACTTCTGCTGGTATCGGGGCCCAGCGAGATCTTGGCCGGATGCAGATGGAGGCGCTAACGGGCGGTATTCAAGCAAAGACACAAGCGAATAAGCTTTCAAGTAATCCAGCGGGAGCGTTTGGCAATTGGCTTGCGAAAGATAGTGGTGCTGTTCAAAGTATGAGCGATAAGCAAGAGCAGACCATGCAGAGGTTAAGAGGTGGTGGTGGCGGCGGCGTGGCTCCCACAACACAACCTGCGGCCCAAGGTGGTATTGATGATGGCTCTACCCAAGGAGTCAGTCCTATGACGCTCTGGTATCTGTATAATTCTGCATCGTCGCCTATTACCTCTGGGTATATAACTCCTCAGGATGTTAGGGGCGCGCTGGGGCAAAATCAGGCTATGCGCGGTTACAATATGGACTGGGCCAACAAGATTGGTCAACAGCAGGACATGGGAATAGCCGGCTTTATGGCGCAAACTGCTCAAAGTGGCGCAGGCTTGGCCGAGCGTAGATATTCAGCCGGGGCGGAGTTTGGCGCAGGCATGGCGTACCATAGAGCTGGTCGCGACTTGGGCGCCAAACTTACTCAAAGGCACGGTGCTCGTGGTGTTGATACGAGCGGCTATGGTCCACCGCCAAAACCGACTGACTTTTTGGGAATGGCATACATGGGAATGCTTGGTAGTAAGGCATACGGCATGGCCCATTATGCGGACTTTGGCGGTGAGTACTGGAGTTCCCAGGGAGCCGCCGGAACGTTCCTTAGTAACAATTATAGCGGTGCAGCACTAAGCGGACATCCGCCTGACGGCGCTGTTCGAGCGCCAGCTTATCAAGATGTTAGCCCAGATCAAGCCTATAATGCTTATGAGCCAGCAATGCAGCAAGCTGGTCAAATTGGTCTATTCGGGTGGGGCGGACAGGGCTTTGGTGGCTCGGTAGTAGTGAAGCCTTTGGCTCAGCCAAGTGCGCTACCAAAGTTAGGAAAGAACTAACGAGAGGAAGTAAGGGGGGAGACAGTGATGAACGGACTAGATCGTGGCGGCTTTAAAGCCGCTGGACATGCCGGGCAAATGGTCGCTACGGTGAAGCCGGGAGATAAACCCGTTGGATTTGACTCGTCGGCAGCTACCCCCCTGCCTAAAATTCCGGCGGACTCACCAGCGACAGATGGTGGTCCTCAACCTCCAAAGAGCGGACCACCCGTTTTGCCAAAAGATAGGGAGGGCGGTGGTCCTGCGAATCACAAAGGTGCGGGAAAAGACTCTTCGCCAGAAAAGCCGAATAATATTTCGGGAGGAGGTGGGGCCGGCGGTCCTCCAGTTGTCAATGGGCCAGGCAATTCACCTGAGGAGGATCCTAAAGAACCGAGGCCTTTAGTCGGACAGCCAATTTCCTCAGCAGAGCGAAGGCGCTGGAATAGTCGACAGGTAAGAGACCCAGGCTTTCTTTCAAGGGTTCCTGTTCCTTGGAGTGACTCCTACTCTCCGCAAACATGGCTCAAAGTCGGACTACCAGTTGCTGCTGTGGTCGGAGTGGCGGTAGGTGCCGGGGCTGCGGCACTTTTCCCCTTTCTAGGATATCTTGCTGTGGCCCATTTGCCTCTGGCCTTTGCACAGTTTGCTGCTTTTTGCCTTGGTAATTTGATCAACTATGTTTTCCCTGGTCTTGCGGCTTATTTTGGTCTCTTCGCCTTTGGTCGTACAATGGATGTTTTTTGGAAGCAGGCTCGCAATGCCTTATACCGTCGTACTGTCGAACCTTTTATTGAGTCTGAAAGTGAGCGAAACAGCACACCGCGCATGCTGCAGCACTTTGAGGAGGGCCTATATAACTTGATGGGTTTTATGGCCGATTGTCTAACGGGAGTTAGAAAGGAATATGTCCATGCCAAGCTCAATGAAGCAAAGGTTATGCTTGACTGGCTTGGACTGGCGCGTCCTGACTTGATCCAAAGGAGAACTGATTACACAAGGATAAAGGCAGGGGAAAAGCCCGGAGAAGGAGCTCCTACCGGCGAGGGGGAAATTATAAGAATATTTCAACAAGGCGGCCTGGCGCAGTTTGGAGCCTTGCGGGAAATTAGCGAGGCGCGAAATGTGTATGCACAGAAAGTCCTCGATGAATTAGCCGAATTTCTAGATAGCCCGGCAAATTTCAGACCGGCAACGCAAGACGAGCAGAATGCCTATCGAAATACGGAACCAGATTGTACAGATGTTGCGCCAGGGGTGCTGGTTCATACAATTCACAAAGGCGGAAAATACCACCCCATGATGCATCGCACTAACTCTGCTTTGCTAGGGGACATTATTAACCGTGAAGACAGAGATCATAAATTGTTAAGGCATTTCAAGACTCTCTTTAATAACTGGCTAGAAATAGTTAAAGCGAGACGCCTTCACAATACCTCGGCTGATTTGAGAGGTCAGCGAGGAGAAAGAGACGTTATTGTGAACTATATTAAAAACGTTATTTCACTTTGTGGCGGGCGCGAGGCAAAGGACATTGGTCGCACTATTCATGGACTTGTGCCGCAGGCGCTTAAGATCCATTCGCCTTTTCTTTACTATGTACTCAAAGTTTTCGATAAGCTCGATCTAGGGTCGGGAAAGACAGAAAACTGGTTTTTTGGGATAGTGAAATCGGCGTTCATTATTACGCCGGTGAGTTGGGCATTTTACTCAGTTTCAAAGGTTCCCTTTGATTGGATATTTGTTAAGAGTGCAGCGGCCAGTCTTTTTTCAACGTCCACGTTATCCGCAGCTTTCGGCCTGCTGACTAGTCCTTGGCTCCTTGGTGCCGCTGCGATAGTGGGAGGACTTTGGCTTGCTCGTAGAGCATATCGTTCTTGGTGTTCCAGCTACATACGGGCGCGTGAACCGGGATTTTATGAGGCGCTTGCTAAGATTCCGGATGCGGCTGTAAGGGGCGAATATCTTAGGTCCCCTTACACGGTTGGGCCGAAAGGTAAGTAATGTATCTTAAAGGGAGCTAGTCAGAGTACGCTATGTTTTATTTTGGATCTCTTGGAAGAGACGATTCACGCACCCCCCTCGGT
>CAZPBV010000143.1:3712-8716 GCA_964584675.1 uncultured Bdellovibrionales bacterium | reverse complement strand
GTGCGCGCCGGAGTTTTCGTATGCTTACTTTAATGAAGCCGCCAATAGGAAAAAGCTCGAAGAGCTGCTTTTTGCCTATGGCGGGGAAGCCCGCTGGAAGATCAGCTTTTCAAAGACTGGTGCCGAAAAGCAGGCTGACGGGTTGAGCTTGTTGCAGGAAGAACAGGCAGCTCAGAAAAAATCCGAGCGGGAGCGAAAGCAGGATATCGCCGGCCATCCCAAAATTAAGAGTCTTAAACAACTTTTCCCTGGTAGCACCATTGAAGCTATTCGCATAAAAGATAAGGAGGAGTCAGATGGCGAAAGGATTTAGCGGGTTTCCCGGCAATATGCAGGACTTGATGAAGCAGGCGCAAAAGATGCAGGAGCAGATTCAAAAAATGCAGGAGGAAGCAAAAGAATTTTCGGCGGAAGGGAGCGCCGGTGGTGGCATGGTTAAAGTTGTGGCCAACGGACACTTGCAGATTGTTTCGGTTACCATTGATCCTCAAGTCATTAGCCCCACGGATGCCGAAATGCTCCAGGATTTGGTCATGGCGGCGTCAAATGATGCCCTGCGTAAAGTTCAGGATAATCTAAAAAATAAGATGTCTTCCGTTACCGGAGGGCTCAATATTCCCGGGTTATTATAACCAAACCGCTGCATGAGTTCGCTGCTGTCTCTCCCGCTTTCATTGCAAAAGCTTGTGGCCGAGTTGTCGCGGCTTCCTTCTATCGGCGAAAAGTCGGCGACGCGCCTGGCATACTATCTGGTTAGTTCCAATCGGGACCTTGCCAAACGTCTTTCGACTGCCCTCCAGGATGTTATTCAAAAAGTCCAGCAATGTGAGCGCTGCTTTTTCTTGTCCGAGGAATCCCTATGCGCGCTTTGTAGAAATCCAGGCAGGGATGAAAGCGTTTTGTGTGTTGTTGAAAAGCCTATGGATGTTGTGGCGATGGAGCGTACCGGAGAATTCCGAGGCTACTATCATGTGCTGCATGGGTTGTGGGCGCCGTTGCGGGGCCAGGGGCCAGAGAGCATGAAGCTTAAGGAGCTGGTCCATCGCTGCCGTGCGGGAACAATTCGAGAAGTTATATTGGCAACAGGCGCGACCGTAGAGGGTGACGCGACGGCAATTTATGTTGCGCGAATATTGGGGGAACTGGGAGTGTCAACGACCCGTCTGGCTCAAGGAATTTCAAAGGGTGCGGAGCTTGAATATGCCGATGATGTGACTTTGTCGCGGGCGCTGGCGGGACGCCGGGTGGTTAATTTTTAGTTTGTGATAGAGAGAGTCTTTGGCGGCATATTCCAGTCAGCGGCGTTCATAGAGAAACCAGGACCAGCCTGAAAGCCCGGCGAAGGGAAATGATTGAACGAGTTCATAGGTAATCTTTTGATCCACCCGCACGTATTGCGAGGGGGAAGTCTCTGGGAAAAGCGAATGGGTGAAATACCAGCGGGGAGGGTGTGCGGTAATCATCTCATTCTGCAGATACTTTAATCGAGAGCCGTCATGGAGCCGTGGTGCAAAATAGTCTACGAGAATTCTATTTCTAGTATCATGATCAGAAATGAGCAGGACCTCTTGGGCCGAGTCACGGGATAGAATGGCGCTGAGAGCCGCACTGTATTGGCCGCGGCCGTAGTTAATAAGCCGAACGAGGCGTTCGAAATTGCTCCCTAATATGGCGGTAAACAGAAGGACAGCGAGCAGAGAAGCCCCGCGATTTCCCCCCAACAGCCGTGTGATAATTCGCCCCAAAAAGATGAGCGCGCACAAAAGGCTCACTAAGAAGTAGCGCGGAAATATGCTGTGCGGCCGCAAAACGCCGAGAATAAGTAGCGGCGAAGCAATAAGGACTAAAGACAATAAGGCAGCATCGTCGCGTTTTTCTCTCAATTCACAAATAATTTCGTAGCCGATGAGCGCTACGAGAGAGGCTATGATAATCAGCATTACGACTATAGCCGCGCCGTCCAAGCCGGCAAGTTCCGGTCCGCCGATCAGCACACTGAGACTGCTCAGTAATACCTCGCTATATAAGCGCCGGGGGCCGCCGCCCGAGTTCAACAAAGTAGGGCTATACAATACCAGTGCGGCAATAAAAAAGAGGGGAAGTGCATTTGCCGCCAAGACTCCCGACAGGCACTTGGGCAAGGAATTTTTCTTCCACAAGGCTATCGCCATCCAAGGAAGGATTGCTGCATACGAAACCAGGAATGAGGGATGAAACAAAATCGCGGAGATGGCGCAGATACCATAGGATAGGCCTGTGGCAATCGTGGGAGATTTTACCTGCCGTGCGGCCAGAGACAAAGCAAGCGCGCCAAAAAGTAACATCCCGCCATATCCACGAGCTTCGCTTCCATAGAGAGTAAAGACAAATGAAACTGCATAAAGGACGCTTACCATGAATCGCTCAGTATGGTCCTTTCCGAAAAGTCCTCTTGAGAGCGCTAGAAGAAGCGCGGCTGAGCATAGTACTGCGGGCAACCGCAACAATATGGGGCGTTGCGCATCGGAAAGGAACATCATCCAGTAGGTCATAAGCGAGGCATGACCATCGTAGCCCGGGTGAATAAAGGGATCCCAGGGATACGTAATTTTGGAGGTAATATTAAGGGACCAAATTTCATCCAGCCAGAGGTCTCCGCAGGATGCCCAAAGTCGCAGAGCACTGCCGCCAGTCACCATGAGTATATACAGCCATGCGGGGGGCGAGAATTTACGTGTCATGAGGCTGATGGCATGGGCAGAAATATTGAATAGTCCTTGTCCGAGTATGTGAGACGCCAGAGAGACGGCATTCGAATCAGCATTTGGCCTAGGGGCTGTATATTATAAACGAGAATGGCATCGGGGCTCCACTGAGCAATGGTGGTCTCCCACCCCGGCTTGAGTGAATACGCATCGAACCCTTCCCGAAAGCGTTGGGGCGGCACCCATTGGGTTCTACTGTCAGTCGTGACTCGTATGTCTACGCGTGGGTCTGCCTGATGAATAGCAAATCGGCACCATGCGCCCTGATTGAAGTGTGTCATTACTCTGACATGATCGCGGCCATGCGATGACTGAAGGTTGAGAGCCGCAAGTTGCTGGCAGGCTTTCATCGGGAGCCAAGAGAGCTCTCGACTTTTGGAATTAAAAGGTGGGGCAAACCATACAGTTAAAAAGAACGCTCCCGCCGCGCAGCCAATCAGAGCGATATGGGCAATGCCGAAACATTTTTTTGTCTCTCCGGTGCAGCGGCATCTTGCCAGTAGTGATTCCAGCACGCACACAGTGAGCGGAAGGCCAAAGAGAGCCAATAGGGCCACAAACTTATAAGATCGTATCGCCAAAATCAGACCGACAAGCCACGATAGGACGATAGGAGTGCGATTTTTGATGGTGTGGAAATCAATGCCGGCCGCAGTTATGGCTACGAGGAGGCATACTATAAGAGGGGGAATTCCTCCCACAGCGAAGGTTTCGCGCAACTCGCCGATTGCATGTCTAAGAGATTCGGGTTGCAACAGATAGTCATAGAGGAGGGCATAGTTAATCCATAGAAAAGAATTGCCAATTCCCAAAAGTGAATATGGCGAGACCAACCCCGCCATGCCAAGCAGGATAAGACCACCCCAGATGTAGGCGGCAGGATATCGATACCTATCTTGCAAATGCGGCACCACACGAAAGATGACCCACAGCACAGGAACGAACGGCCAGTAAACGTGAATGTTAGCCAGCAGAACGGCGAGGACAAAAAGTGCACCGAGCTCCCCTGGGCGCCGTGGAGGCATGAGAATGAGGAGCACGACAGCAAGGAGAGCGAGGCTAACTGCTTGGGGGCGAATTGCCTGCACTTGCAGGAGGAGTGCCCACCCCAGGGAAAAAGCAAGGAATATAGGGGGCCAGTTCTTGGGATCTTGGACACTATGAGTTGCGACTCTCAGCATGACCAGTGCACAGAGAGAAAGGAGCAACCCCGTGGCCACTTGAACTCCGACAAAACCGCCCAGCCTAAAAATGCAATAGAGCCCGAGTTGAAACAGCCAGTGGTAATCATGCCAGCCGCCATTAAGTGAATTAATGAAATCGGCGCTTGGCGGAATACCATGAACATAAATGTACTCGCCCCCGAGAAGGTGCCAGCCGAGGTCAGGGTCCGTAACGGGGAATCTCCAGCACGATAGGCCGCATAAGAGCGCGAAAATCCATAATACTTTCCGTTGCCAAAGCTTTGGCCAATCTTTCTCGTTCACTGGGCCATTTTCCTTGGAGGTTACCGACTCCTTTTTTCTTGGAAATACTGTATAGGCTAGCCGCTTAGGCCAGCAAGCCCCGATAACCCGGGGGTAGGACGGGGGGCAACCACTTGTTTGTCATGAATCAGCCAAGCCTTGACATCTTTTCCCCCTCACGTAACTATACAGGCCGCTCATATCTATATTCGTTCTTTATTGAGAGCGTTTTTCTATTCCCCGGTAGCTCAGTTGGTAGAGCAAGTGACTGTTAATCACTGGGTCCGTGGTTCGAGTCCACGCCGGGGAGCCAATTTTCTCAATCTAATTCAATAAGTTAATTGGTATCGGTGTAGTCCTTTCATGCGCGCACATCTCCCGGGTCGATGCCGGGTCGAGGGAGCACGGATGAAATGCCGTGATAATAGAGTTTCTATGAAGCTTGTCCGCATGCGGGGGGAACCTTTATCACCTTATAGGCTCGAAGAATGGGCTTATGCTTTGTACGGGGTTTAAGATTTCCTTTCACTAGAGCATGCGCATCGTTTTCTGGGTTCTCAGGAGGGCATGGGTCTGCCACTACTTCACAGCCTACTTCTAGGCAAATAGAACATGGAAATTCAACGACACCATGGTCAGGCTTTAGTCGCAGAGACTTTTCGCACGTAGTCAGACGCTCAATATCTACAGAAAGCTCGTCTTTTCCATCTTTGAGCGCCGCGGAAGTTAGTCGCCATTTTTGTTCGTTTTCATCAAAAATATACCATTCCGGTCGAACTAGTCGCCAGAGAAGC
>CAZPBV010000143.1:521-3702 GCA_964584675.1 uncultured Bdellovibrionales bacterium | reverse complement strand
AATCCCCACAGCTTAAACTGAGGCAATCCATTTGGCTGCTGAAATGAGATTGGCAGGTATAGAGTCTCCAATCATTTCAATAGAGGTTTCTTCTAATGGCTCATCCTGCAAATAGCGTGCTTTCATAACATATACTCTACGTCCATCCGAAGATATTTCAAGCTCTACTTCCTTTTTGTTACATTGCCATTCAATCTGAATTCCACCACCAGAGACCGGGACCACATTTGGCCGGGGAATTCCATAAGGTAGTTCAGCAAGAATTTTGAGTCCCACTATGACGGCTTGATTCTGGATTCCGTGCGTTCCCCTACCATCCCAATTAGAAGATAATGCTCCAAGACTTTTTAACTTGGAAACGATTTCGAGAAGCCAATTGGGAGTACTCGAATTAAGTGAAATAACTTCGTTACTTTCGTAGGATAGACCACTCTGTGAATAGCCAATTGAAGCTTCAACAGTCATTTTTTCTCCCCCAAGAAGTTTGCGCTTCCGGTGTTGTTAATTCAAAGAAACATTTTCGAATGTTAACATGCGCACGGTCGAACCATTGCATCATTGAATCTTGATTGGGATTAGAATCAATTCCTCTTCCAATCAGTTCCATGACAATTATCTGTTTTAAATCGGCCTTTCTTATTGCTGGCTTGATATTAATAGCCACCCGGCAAGAATCCTCAAGAAAATCGAAGACTATGCTGCTTGAAATATGAGAAGGATTAAGCGTTTGCGACATTTTCTGTCCAACCCACCAAGTAAATAGTTTATCATAATTGCGATAAGGCTGACTATCCTGAAGGTCAATTTGATTTACGTAAGTAATTTCATACTGATTTGGGTGTGGTAAAGTTTGTTGATTTGATGCAAGAAATTTTACAAATCCCTTCCAACTTTCTTCGAACTGCGGTTTAAGTGCATCATACTTCGGGTACTTTCCGTCCAGAGAAATTTTTCTCCAATTCCTTACGAAACGGCTTCTCTGAACTTGAAGTAACTCACTTTTATCTGCTGTCATAAGCCACAATCGTAAGTCATCGCCTCTGAGTTCTCCTAAATGCAAGCCGGCTATCCCGTCAGTATCCAGCGGGGCTGGAGTGAAGTCAGGAATAGGTGGAAATATCTCGATGTTAGGATAAGTCTCACGAATTGAGTGCCAGTAATTTATCCAGGTTGAAAACTGGACCGAATTGAGCTGAGTGAATTGAACGGAAAAAACCATTTCAACAATCGGCGGGTTAGCAAAAACAAAATCATGATAAGGTGGGACTTTCGTCATATGCGCCATGGTACTATTTTACACTAATAATAGGTAAATATTCCAAATTTGTGATGATTTTGCCTATTCGGGAGATTCAACACGGGTTTATATAATGAACAGTGGCATTTAAGACACCCTAGAGCTAGCTCAAAAATACGACCTAGAAATGCCCATTTGCCAGAGCAATGCGATTGCTACAAGTCTCGCACAAGACGTTCAAAGAACTTGCGGGAATCCACCCCAAGAGCTTTTAGGATTAGTACGGTTTCAATAACGTCCAATCTTCTTTCCCCGCTTTCTATTTTAGAAATGAAATTTTGACGCACACCAATTTTTTTAGCCAATTCAGCTTGTGTGAGCTTTTTCGACTTTCGAAGCGTAGACACTAAATTACAGACTTTCTTGTATTGCTCTCGCCGGCGTCGCATGCCGGCAATTCTCCGATTTCATTACAAATATCCCAAAATAGGATATCCTGAATTGGGATGGTATTGACTAGCTCAATAATAACCTCATTATAGGACTCAAGAATGTTTATGGAGACAGAGTCATGTCACGAATAGGTCTTTGTTTTTCAATATTTTTCATGCTGGCAAATATTAACCATGCCTCAGCAGAGAAACGGTCAACGAGGCGAGTTGTATGCCCGCCATATGTTGCTTCTCTGTCCTCCGGGGCTGTTGTTGCGAGTCGCGGTAAATTAAAATGTTTCAGTTCTCGCTCTAGAGCGGAAAATGCTGGCTTCATAGTCGGAGATGACTTAGTTGTGCCACAATCTTGCCCTCCCCCGGCGGTTCAAACTCCCTATACGTTTTCTGGCACGAATAGTTTGACCACCATTTCATTTGCGGTAACTCGAATGCCAGCAACAATAACTTTTTCTCATAGAGGTGATGAGGATGGAGGAGGACATTTTTCAATCGTTCTCCATGATGCTCGCAATGGATAGTATCTTGATTTGCTTGCTAATCTGATTGGCCCTGCGCAAGTGACCACACAACTTTATAAAACGGGTTGGTTCTATTTCGATGTTGATGCTCGCACGCCGTGGAGTATTTCGGTTAATTGAGGAGGCTATTGTATGACTATTCGCATAGCATGTTTAACATTGACTGTATTACTTGGAGTATCTTTTGGACAGGAAGTAAGTGCTGCAAGTGTGGATGATCCAAAATGTGAAAAATGGAATAATGAGGTTATTCCTTTATATAAACAAGCATTGATGATCCGGAAAAATAGCAAAGATTGGAAGGAGGTCCAAATTGATACATCCGCGTGGAGAACTCTCGATTTCGACACAAAGCAAGCTTTTGTAGTTAATACTGCAAAATGCCTGTCTAATGGAACCATTACTCTACGCGATTTCATGTCTGGTAAAATTCTCGCCACTCGAACTTTGCTGGGTGGCGTTAAGATAGAAGGATGATCCTACCTTACTCCTCGTTCTCGACCTTTCCAGGTTTGAACAACTGTGTAATTACAAGCCCCCACTGTGTGATCAATTCAGGTTGATTTTGGCACGCTTGAAATGTTGAATTAAGCTCTTTAACTACGTCACCGAGATAGCTTTGTAGATAGTCGAAAGTTACCAAATCTACCGTTACACCGGAACCGGGAGCAACGGCTTTCCAAAGTATTCTTGCACTCTGTATAGGCGTTACGGATAGTTCAGCTTTTTCGTTTAACTTGGCTTGATAGAGGGAGCCTTCAACGACTATCAACGGAATATTGATTTGCGCGTGGTGCTCCTTGTGGAAGAGAATTCCCCCAGGAGGAAAAGGAACTATTTCTACTGCTGCGGCGAGCTTACAAAGCGCATCGTGAGGGATATCTCCTTTGGGATTCTCTTTCTCAAATTTTGCTAAAGCTACACCGTGCGCCGAATGCTTGAGCCCTCTAAATAGTCCATGCTCAGGGAGTGAT
>CAZPBV010000143.1:0-511 GCA_964584675.1 uncultured Bdellovibrionales bacterium | reverse complement strand
GTGATGAAATTTCACGCAAATTAGATATGAGATTTTTTCCAAATTGAGAGATGCTCTTATCAGGAAGCGTTAGTTGGGTGCCCCATTGGCGGGTTGAAGTAAAAGCAATCCAAGGCCATTTTTTTGACCATTTGCATTCGACAATGTACTGCAATGAAACTCCAACTTCATTACGTGTTGATAGCTTGCCAAGCCTGGCTACTATGTCGATTTCACGCGCCTTCTGTGTATGAGGGTCTTGGAAGTGTTCGCCTTGGTAAATTCCAAAACCGTTGTCAGAAAAGACTTGCGCTACTCTCATCTCTAAAGGGAATCCCTGACCTCGGAGCCATCCTTCCACTTTCTTTTGTTCAGTTTTTGCTGCCATATAAGTGTGTAATTAAAGACTGGTTGTACCTTATTAAAAATGCGTAAGGGAAGCGAATTGTTAGCGAGATTTAAGATTGCTGATCTTGAAATCTAGCTGGAATCTCTGGCGGCAAAAATTCTGGAATGGGAATCGGGAAGCGCT
>CAZPBV010000142.1:0-8755 GCA_964584675.1 uncultured Bdellovibrionales bacterium | reverse complement strand
CACGTTCAATGGCATGCGGGTTGAGAATCTGAATGTTAAAGACTGCGTTGGGGTGTCTAAAAGTAATAGTATACTCCCGCCAGTCTGCGGGAATAGTCGGACAAATCTTTAAAGAATCTCCCTCAAGCTTAAGGCCGACTATGTTTTCGAGCGCGACTCGATAGAGCCAGCCACTTGAACCGGTATACCAACTCCATCCACCACGCCCGGCATTGGGTGGTACCGAATATACATCGCCACAGGTGACGTAGGGTTCGGTCTGATAGCGTTGGACTCCCCCACTATCCTTTGTATGCAATATCGGATTCATGAGATCAAAGAGTTCAACGGCTCGTGTGCCCTGCCCAAGCATTGCCGTCGCTCCAATGACCCATGTGGCAGCATGGGTATACTGCCCGCCATTCTCTCGTAGGCCAGGGAGGTACCCCTGAATGTAACCCGGGGAAGGGTTTGACTGTGAAAACGGCGGCCACAGGAGACAAATGAGCTTGTCATCAGTCCGTACCAAACGTTCAAAAACACGCTGCATGGCGTTGCGTTGGCGGTCGCTATTGCCCAGGCTTGTCATGACCCCCCAAGACTGAGTCAATGAATCAATTTGACACTCTTCGTTCTCTCTTGAACCTATAGTTTCACCAGAATCGAAATAGGCCCGGCGGTACCACTCCCCATCCCACCCCTGAGTCTCGACAGCAGCTACCAACTCACGCGCTTTTGCGCGATACTCGCTGGCCCGATAGTTGTCCTTGCGTTGTTCGACGATACTAGCAAACTTGGTGAGCACGTCTGCGAGGAACCATCCAAGCCATACCGATTCGCCCTTGCCATGAATTCCCACGGCATTCATCCCGTCATTCCAATCGCCACAACCAATCAGCGGTAATCCGTGTGGCCCTACCTGTAGAGATCGGTCGAGCGCTATAATGCAATGCTCATACAAAGATCCGTCGATATCTGCGACGCGAGGAGTGGTGTACATTTCCATCTCCTCTCCTTCAAGAAGGGGAGCTTCGAGGAACGCGACTCGCTCTTCAAGAATGCTTGTGTCTCCGGTGGTACGGAGGTATTCAAAGACAACATGCGGAAGCCACAAGTAGTTGTCGGAGATTCGAGTTCTGATCCCCCGTCCACTTGGAGGATGCCACCAATGTTGAACATCTCCCTCAATAAACTGGCGGCTGGCATGTAAGAGGATCTGCTTTCTTGCAAGATCTGGGCGAGAGTAGAGAAGCGCCATGCTATCTTGCAGCTGATCTCGAAACCCGTATGCCCCACTGCTTTGAAAAAATCCACTCCGAGCTAACATTCGGCAGGACAGCGTTTGATAGAGCAGCCACCCGTTCATCAATATATAAAAAGCTCGATTAGGTGTTTTAACGCTTATAGAATCAGTGATGGCGGACCAGAATTGCTTCACTTCGACAAGGGCATTGGCGCGGGCCGCAGGAGAACGATAGCGGGTAGTGTGTTCGCGAGCTTGAGGAAGAGAGTCGGCCTGAGCAACAAAAAATAGAACCTCCCGCTTCTCACCTGGCGCGAGCTTCACTGATACCTTGAGTACGGCGCACGAGTCGAAACCGCCTCCAACGGCCTCAGAAAAGCGCAGTACTGCTGGTCGCGGACCCGTCAAAAGAGTGCCGAGTCCGCCTGAAGAATGGGCTGAGTGAAAGGCTGCCGGAGCGCTGGCATGCCCAAGTCGTCCAAGAAACTCTGACCTGCTGCAAGTGAATGACTCAATTTCACGACTCGAGCCGAGAAACACTACTTGAGCAGGAAAATCAATGTTGAAGGGGTTTTGTGCATAAACAAACTGATGCTCCTTGTCATAGCCGCAGGTGAGCGTTCGGTACGAGTCCTCACGCTGCACCCCAAGCACCCACTCAAAGAATAAGATGACTTCAAGAGTGCGTTCTTCAATATCGCCGTTGACAAGTTCAATGTTCCACCACTTGACCCGGTCTTGGTTCGAGCCAGAAATCGTAAGGTGAGAGTATATCGAGTTCTTTTGTGTGGAAAACTCACTGTAGCCAAAGCCGTGCTTTACTTTGACTACTTCGTTCAATGCGACAGGCTGCGGAGTCGGGCACCAATATAGTCCCCGCTCGGGGTCGCGAATATATAGCACTTCTCCCATGGGATCTTCTACTGGGTCGTTCGACCAAGGAGAGAGGCGGTTCTCCCGGCTATTATGAGCCCAGGTGTATCCACCACCGGTTTCTGTTATCAAGAAGCCAAAATTTTCATTGGCAACAACGTTGCTCCATGGCTGCGGCGGGATGTTCTCCGGGTCAATTATCATTCGATAACTTCGCCCATGGTCGGTAAAACCACCTATAGGATTTGTAAATTCACAGGCCTCAGCATTGGGGACGAATTGAGAGTGTCGCTCTGATTTTGCCGGGAGCGGTGAGTAATAGGCTCGCCCAAGCGCTATCTCGCGATCAATTACTTCTTGCACATTGAGTTGATTGGACAGGCTACCACGAGTGCCATGTAGGACTACTCGTGCCACTGAGTGCAGTAGCGTTACTTCCTCATCCGACAAATGAGAGCGGACTCGCAGAAAAACTCCTCCTGGTTTATCAACAAATTCTCTTGAGTAGCCTGTGCGAACGAGAAGATTCAGCTCTTCCTGGAAGTCCTGCATATAGCCACCGGGATATTCGTTGAGAATAACCAAGTCGAATCGAATACCACGTAGTCTCAAAAACTCGTGCGCCAATAGAAGTTCTTGAGCTAGCTCTGCCTGTTCTGGATCGTTGAGAAGAAGGAGTACGATAGGGGCATCTCCCGAAACTCCAAACCGCCACAGGGCGCTCTGTGGCAAGTGATTGTGAGAAATTAGGTCCGAGGACGATCGAAACTGCGGAATATTATATATAAGGGCATTGGCAAGGTGCTGAAAGGCGTGACTCTGGCTTATCGAAAATTGCTGATGTCGCAACTCGACGTCACTTTGACTCCAAGCCATCTCGAAAGCGCGCGATATTTGTTGTTGTTCACGATACTTGCTGATGAGGGCCAACGCCTCGCCCCGAGAGGAGGCAAAGCCGGTAACAAAGCTAAGTATCTGAGAGCTCCCTGGTTCAATCTCAACCTTGGTTTGCAGAGAAAAGATGGGATCCAGTGTGGTCCCGGTGCGCAATGCCCTATCTCGTCCAAGTGAAGGAGCCTGTTCTCTAAGCGCGCGGGGTCGATATGGGGAATTTCCACGGCCGAGAAAAGCCGGACGTGCAGTCTGATACTCGATAGGGGCCCACACGATAGGCATGGTGATAAGGTGGAACAGAAAAAGCGGTGGCTCTTTCGATGAGCGGGGTCTGCGGCTGAAAAGCAAGGCGTCATAGTCCTCTAAGAATTCACTCTGAATGAATAACTTGGTAAAGGCGGGGTGGGCGGCATAGGCTGACTGAGGGCAAAGAGCGACTTCACCGTAACTGGTCAGTACCAAGGTACGGGACTTAGTAGAAACATTGGTGAGGGTGAGTCGACGTACCTCAGCGCAATCCTCGGGTGATACCGCTATCTCCAAATGACTCCCAATATCAAAGTCCCTTCTGCGAAACTCTATCTTATCAGGACTAAAAATCACCTCATATGAGTCAGGCGCCACTCGAGTCGGCTGATAGGCAACCGACCAAAGCTTCTCAATGGAATGATCTTGAATATATATGTGACTGCCACAGCTATTGGCTGTTGGATCAGCCTTCCAGCGGGTCAAAGCAAGGTGTCCATCCACCATGCTGGCTCCCGCTCCTGCGTTATCGAGCATTACTGTATAGCGGCCGTTGGAAATGAGGCGCATACGCGGGTGGGCAGTATGGGCTGTCTTTATTACCTCGCTTCTCTCTGCGCGCATGGCGCTTTCTACGTCCTCAAGGAACGAGAGTTCAGCCTGGTGCGGGACGATAACCGGGATTCTGGCCGGGAATCGCTCTTGTAAGAGCAATTCACACGCCTTAATGACGGGGTCTCGGTGAAATCGTTCTTGAAAGATATTTCCATTGAGCACGTTGTTGATAGCAACAACGCTCATTCCCTGGTGGTGAGCAAGAAATGAACGAACGACATGGCATGGCTCCTCAGCGCTTAAACGTTCTGGAGTAAAGTCGATAGCTTCAAAAAAACCGAACTCCCCGCGCGCGCCGATGTCTTCGAGCTTACGGAGGTTCTTAATGGACGCCGCGGGATCGACCATAAGGGCGAGCATGGTGGAATAGGGGGAAACAACTACATCGTCGGCGAGGCCTCGCTTAAGTCCAAGTCCCGGTATTCCAAATGCGCGGTACTGATAGGTCTTTTCAAAATCTACCCCGCTGTAAGCCGATTCTGAAATGCCCCATGGAATACCGCGCCGGCGAGCGTAAACTTGCTGTGCTTTAACCACTGCCTGGCAGGTTTCCGAAAGAAGGGTGCTCGGAAAGTCCTTGGTGATGAGTAATGGCATCAAATACTCAAACATGGTAGCACTCCACGAGAGGAGAGCTTTACCCCCGGGAGAGTCCGTAAGTCCTCGGCCAAGCACAAACCAGTGTCTTTGGGGAACGTCTCCCAGCGCGATAGCCGCTAAACTCGCTACCCGAGCTTCGGAAGCTAAGAGATCATAGTAACTACGATCGCGGTGACCATTATCAATATTATATCCAATGACGAAAAGCTTCTTGTGCTCGTCAAAAAGAAATTTGAAGTTTACCTCAGCAATCAAAGCTGAAAATCCGTCCTCCAATGTCTGGAGAGAGGCTGTGTAGTGAAGCAAGCGCTCTCGCGCCTCCTGAACAGCATTGAGGCACTGCTCGAATTCCACTCTGTCCGGCCCCGACAGGTCCTGAGGAGCAATTACGGTATCCATCTTGCTGAGGCGATTGAGAAGTTTGGTCAATAGAGACAACGTTGGAGGACGAGCTCGAAGAATGGCGCCAACATTTTTAAGACGCTGATAACTGGGGCTCTTTTCGCCCAGCCGTTCCAGAAGCGGGATATACTGTATCCATCTGACGAGGGTGCGAACCTTGAGAAGATCGTCCAGCCCTGAAACAAGGTCCTCCGCGGCAGAGTTCCCGGCAAGGCGCTGACGAATTATCTCAAGACGGCCAACGAGATCCATAAATTCTTGAAAATTTCTAGGTCCTCGTGGTGAGATGAGTTGGGTGTCAAGGTCTTCTCCGCTGCGTTTCAGAAGTATCTCGATGACTCGCATATGTTGTCCCGTGATGAGCGGAAGGAGAGGAAACTCTCTAAAGGCGCTACGGGCCGCAATAAAATGACCGACCAGGTTACCACTATCAACAGTTGAGATGTAGCGGGGAGGAAGGGCGCGCAAACTTGTAATCTCATACCAATTGAGAAAATGTCCTTGAAAACGCTCAAGTTTCTGGAGTGAAGCAAGAATATGAGATACACGCTCAATGACACTTGCCAAGCTGATAAAGCCCAGGTCATAAGCTGATATGACCGAGAGAACAGAAAGGCTAATATTGGTTGGCGAAACTCGCTCTGCCACCACGCGTTTGGGAACAATTTGGAGATTGTCTGGGATGAGATAATTGTACTCTGGAACCAAGTAGCGATTAAAATAGCGCCACGTATCAAAGGCACACCCAAGCAAGTACTCGCGGTCGGCAACAGGTAGGTGAGCAACAGTAATATGGGACGGTCGACTAATTGCCCACGCAATAAGGGGAGAAACATACCACGCGGTAAAGAAAGGCAATGTGAGCATGAGCGTTTGTGAGTCCACTAGCAATACGAGGATATGTAGGCCTGCCGTCAACAGGACGGCGGGGAGCATGTATCGAAAGAAACTTGAAACATGCGCTCCAAGCCGTCTTTGAGTAGCGTCAGCCGGCTCCCACTCAAGGAGATGACGGCGCGAAAAAAACAGTCGGTAGACAACTGTTACGATGGCGTGGAGATTGAGGTAACTCTGATGGGGCAGAAAAACAACATATAAGAGCAGCTGTTGAACGCTACGCTTGAGATCCTTGCCCAGGGTACGAAAATATGTGGACACCGAGTACCCAATGGGGAGATCCAGAATTGCTGCGACGATGACGCTATAGATGGGAAATCCCAACAGGACTATGAGGCCGACCAGTGACCATAGTTGAGTCCCGGGTACAATGGTCCAGACGCTAAGTAGTGCCAATAGAAAGAAGGGGCTGACGAGTGATCGACGTAGGTTGTCAAACAACTTCCATCGACCTAAGGTTGGGACGGAAGAGTTGGTGACTGGCTTACTGTTGGTCTGTCTTTTGGGCCGCCCGCCGGTGCGAAATGGGTTCATTACCCAGGGAAGAAGCTGCCAGTCACCGCGAATCCAGCGGTGCTGCCTTTTGGCATGAGCGTGGTAACGGGATGGAAATTCATCAAAGAGTTCGATATCTGAAGCCAAACCACAGCGAGCAAAGATACCCTCAAAAAGATCGTGGCTGAGGAGCGCATTCTCAGGAGCTCGACCGTGGAGCGCGCGCTCGAAGTCATCAACGTGATAAATTCCCTTGCCAACGAACGATCCTTCCCCAAATAAATCCTGATAAATATCTGATACTGCGCGTGTATACGGATCGAGCCCGGAGTGCCCGGAAAACACCTTCGCAAAAGTGGAGGCCAACCCACTTTGGAGTGTAATGCCGACACGTGGTTGGATGATGCTGTATCCCTCGACGACCACCTGGGTATCCGCCTCAAATACTGCCCTATTGAGGGGGTGAGCAAGGGTCCCGATGAGCTTCGCGGCAACGCCGGGGGGAAGTTGGGTGTCATTGTCGAGGGTAATCACGTAGCTGCATTTCGTAAGGATTTCACGCTTGCCCACCACTACATTGAAAGAAGTGCTGTTGTCGCCTCGCAAAAAAAGATTAAACTCCATTATCTTGCCGCGCTTTCGTTCCCAGGCGATCCACTTTCCTTCGCCTTCATTCCATTGCCGGGTCCGCGACAAAAGAAAAAATCGTGGCGCGTCCGGCGTTGCATATCGGGAGTTTAAATCTTCGACACGTTCTGAAGCATGCGCCATGAGACCTTTATCCGACGAGCTAGTTTCGGTAGCAGCGTCCGGAAGATCAGCGAGAAGTGCAAATACCACGTTCTTCTCGTCATTGCCGATAAATCGAATTTCCAGGCCGTCAATAGTCGCATCAAGAGCTTGCCGGTCGCTACAAATGGTCTGCACCGCCACTACAGTTGAACACTCTTCTGGAACACCGCCATCAAACTCCAGCTTTGCAAGCGGTTTCGGGGGTACCAATTTAGTCACAAGCCACTGCACAACCTGAAGAGCAAACTCGCTCAACGGAATCAACATAATAAACGCGAAAACCAGTGCGGTGGCGGTACCTGCGCCGAGATGTAGCTGGTACTGAAAAATAAGGACTGCACCCAGGCAGGCAAGCAGTAAAATGCCCCCGACATACGAAGCAAAGCCGCACTTCTTGAGGAACCAATGCCACCAGTCGCGGAAATTGAACGGTAGTCCCAGGCATCGTAAGAAATATTGGTAGCCGTTTCCAATAAGGTAATAGCCAACGTGTCGTGTTCGAATTTCTGCGGCCGTGGCGCCTTGTTGCGCCCTTTCTGCAGAGTTGATGAAGCCAAGGAGGCGTTCGCTAATCTCCACCTCCGATATTTTTGCACGCTGAGCTAAGCTCTCAATTTCATGGCGATACTGATCGCGAGTAATAAAATCTGATTGAATGTAGATTCCCGCCGGGTCCTCTCGTAGGACGGCGTCAACGCGACTGACTCGCTCAAACCAATCTCGCCAATTGATGCTGCCTATGGTTTTTAGCGCCGTGACCGAATTGCCAACTGAGATTTGATCGGCAGCTTGAGACTGTTGTTCAAGACGCATGATATCCGAGGAGGCAATGCCACGTTCTCGCAATTCCTGGTCGAGCCACTGGTTGGCAAGCGCAGCAGGCGTCCCTTTTGCCCTCAAATTCCTCAGGAGGTTGGCCGCTGCATAGTTGAGAACGTCGGGCTTGTCTTCGATTGCGTGTACCAGCCGTTTCAAAATTTCTGCGCTGGAGGAGATCTCTCCTTCAAAAACGATTTGGCTGATGCGCTCGGCCTGACGGCGGTGCTCGCGGGCAAGCAGGCTTGCGAGAGCGAGGCGCCTGAGGTTTTCCACTAGTGCAAGGCGCAGCATAATGGGCACAGCCCATAGTTCGCCGATTTTTAGAATCGACTGATTATACCCGGTTGCTTGGTACGCCTCAATGAACACCGACAGAGAATCGGGATCCACTAACGCATCGGAATGGCTAATGTACTCGCACGCGAGTTGGTAGACGCGAGGGTATGCGCGATAGGCGCCGTCACTGAGTCGGGGGAGGGCTCGGTAGTAGCTTCTTGGCAGGTCGCGCTTGATATCTCGAACCTGTTCATCAATGACATGATAATTATCCAGCAGCCACTCTGCCCCGGCGGTAAGCACCTCGTTGTTATGAGCTGACTCTGCAAACGCGTAGTAGGCTTTCTCAAGAATGCGATAATTATCTCGGAATCGTTGAGGAAGACGAACAGGAAGAATATACCGGGTTGCCAGCGAACAGCGCTCCGCAAGCTCGGCGGCTCTCTGCATGAGGGCTTCACGAGAAAGAACCTGGGCCCGAAGAGGAGGTTCTGGTTTTTTTTCCTTGGTGAAAGTAATGGGTGAAAGTAGCAACATGATTTATTGACGTATACTGTGTCAGAAGGTGTCCCATTCTTCTGTTAGCTACTATTCTATCTAGTATAAGGAGCCCGGGCGAGGGTA
>CAZPBV010000141.1:0-8791 GCA_964584675.1 uncultured Bdellovibrionales bacterium | reverse complement strand
GACCATGGCCCCGATCTATTAGAGACGTAAACTGACCTGCCCCTCCGCAGTAGATTGGCTGGTAAGAATACAGGCTAGGACTCGAGCTTTGAATTGAGCCGGGAATAGTCGAGTTGGTTAGCCAAATCAATCATTGATTGTTTTTGAGTGCAGTGATCAACTGAAAAGCTGATAAGACCCTGCCTCACAATGGGGAGCACCAGAGAA
The DNA here is from genome assembly GCA_964584675.1 of uncultured Bdellovibrionales bacterium. GTDB lineage: Bacteria > Bdellovibrionota_C > UBA2361 > UBA2361 > JBGSMV01 > CAZPBV01. The sequence continues at coordinate 8,584 of CAZPBV010000141.1, read as the reverse complement.
CAGCCGCCATCCTCTTTCTCATAAATAACCGCCAGGGTGTCTTTAATCATTTGCTCTTCTGAATACACTATTTTCAGCCCTGGGGGCCTCAATTGAGCAAATTCGGGAATGAGATCAATTTCCGCTGTGGTCGCATACTTGGGATGAGGGACAAGAATGCGCATATCAATTCGATGCACCTTATCCGAAACGAACTTTTTCTCAGCAGCAACATATTCCGGGGTACGGTAAGCCTTCGGCGGTTCGCCCAGCATAGCTACGCCGCGAGCGCCTACCCAGTCCAGGAGGAGGAACATACCCTCTGAATCACGAAACAATTTTGTAAAATTTTCCCCCGGGGGTAGCCAGCGAGTATTTAGTGCCCCTTTCTTTTGGGAGTGCCGAGCACTTTTGGTGTCGCCGTGATAGGCTCTGGAATTCATGACATCGGATAACGTATCACTGAAAGCGTACTTGATGCCCAATATTGGTAACACCAGCCCTTCGACAAGCACCATGCACAGACCTATCCGCATCAACTGGGAATAAGCCCGCTGTGAAAGTAGTTGGATAGTAGACAAGCATCGCATAGTAGTTCTGCCCACTGTTGTTATTAGCGGACCAAGAAACGAAGTGATTTTTGATTTAAATGCCGCCCGAAATAAGGCTCAGGCGCCCTGCTCAGCAGACTCCTCGGTGCCTCGGGAATTGTTGAGTCTTTTTCGTAACCTACCAAGTCTGGTAGCCGGACCTTTGCTGCGCTCAATACAAAACTTCTCCATAGCCTCGATCATGCCGGTATCGCCGCCCTTACAGAACATCTTGGCGAGGTCGGCGGAACGCCTGAGATTGGAGATGGCGCGAGGCACCTCTCGTTTAGCCGTCTCAAATTGATAGGCCTGTCGCATGATGGTAGCCGCCTTGTCCAGGCTCCCCATGAGAATAGCAATTAAAGCTTCATTGCGGTCCTTGGCTTGTAGAACGACGTCGGGGAGAGGGTCTCCCTTGCTCGCCATAACAATGGCGGATTCAACTGTATCGGCAGTATATGGTTTAACCAAGTATCCACGGGCGCCCATGATAAGAAGGTCAAAAACGTCATCCACATTGGGCTCGTACGAAGCCGGAATCGCAACAATGGTATTGTCGACCTGCAGAAGTTTCTGCAGGAACTCTGAGGGCACGATGTTGGTTTTGCGCGCGTCGAAAATAATATGGGTAATTTTTCGCTCCTGTAGCTTATCGAATGCAGCGGCATGGTTTGGAACGTCAGTAAATGAACCGTACCCCAGGGTCTTTAGGGTGGTTCGCATCAGCTGGCGTTCATTTGCATCCGGTTCTATCGTCAGTATGGATGCTCGGGCCCGTTCTTGGGGCAACATTACCATGGAGTCGTCGCTAGACATGGATTCATCCCTTTCGGTGTTTAGAAAATTGAGGAGTCAGCTTGATGTGTCTCCCAAATATTCCTATCGACTAATTAATGGGGGCGCTTAATGCCTATAGAAGCAAATTTGTGAATATTCGTGGATCTCACCATGCCCGTCTCGGAGCGAAAAATAGACTAACGTATTGATTTTATAACATCTTAGGTAGGCTCGTCCATGCTACCGCATTGTGAAAGAGCCTTGAATCGTGCCGACGTAGCGGATGAAATGAGACCTTTTCCGCTCATTTCACTTATGCGGTTGAGAAAACCGAAGATGGGAAGGGGGGCGAGTTCGGCATCTCTTAACGCGCGCATTGCGAAACAATCCGCCCGTATTTCTTCTTCGATATCGCCTCTCGCGAGTTTGTCCGATAGAAGAGCCTCCGGCAAACGGGCTGCCAATGAAGATGCGCGGTTGTGATGACCACCATCTGATCGATTTTGACCGCGTTCGTGGTCAACACTGGGCTTCTCTTCCGGGCGACCATTGGACACCCTTAAGTTCCTCCGGAATAGATGCCCGGACTGTTTGGAATACGCATCTACCAGGTGTCCTACTTCATGCGCGAGCACAAATGCCAGTTCACTACTATTCTGAATGGCGTCAAACAGCGCGCTCGTAAGAACTATGCGAGCCGGCGAAATAGCATACGCATTAGGCCGGGAACTTTCGCGTACTTCAATGGTCGGCACCAGGCCGAATCGTGCTATAATGTCATCGCCTGCTATTAGCTGAAGGGCATGTCTCGCTTCTGCCGCCATGTCGTTCAAACGGCTCTCTGCTCGCTGATCTCTTGAGCATAATAAGAAGTCCTGTCCGCTGGCGGGAAAAACGATCAAAAGGGTCAATACAGCAAAAAAAAACTTCACGATTCAAATAACTTCCGACTAGCCACATTGTCCTTCCTGTCCAGCTGGAGTAGGAAAGGCTCCTGAATGAATACAATCGGAACTTTCTCTCCTTCCATTTAGACTATTTTATGGGACAAGCGTTTCGGAGACGGATGCCGCCCATGTAGGGGGCGGTTCTCGAGAGGGAGGAAACTGCGGGATTATGGGATGTTATTTGTTGAGTGCGTAACAGAATAGGTATTCGGGGCAATGAGTAGAAAAATTCGTAGTGAAATAAGGGCGGACATGCGGCGAGTTCTTGCCGGTCTCGATGCGCGTTGGATCACGGCCGCCAGTCAGGAGATCAGTGAGCGGCTGAGCCTCTTTTTGGACGAAAAGCCGAATCCCTCGTTAAGCTTCCGGTCCAACAGTGGGAGCACCTGCCTTTTGGCTTGGATTCCGGCGTTTTCTGGTGAGGTTGATTTAACTGGATTTATTGGCGATCAGCTTGGGAAGCGCGAAGTCTACCTTCCGCGAGTTTTGCCGGATGGGACAATGACCTTTCTAGCTGTTGGGAAGAATTGGAGTGACTCTCTTGAGGAAAGCACTTTAGGGATTCCCGAGCCCAAGGATATTTCCGGAAAGACCTATGACTTTAGCGACGCGGCTTCCACTGTCATATTGGTCCCGGGGCTTGCCTATGATGGTCAGGGCAACCGGCTTGGGCGAGGACGGGGATTCTATGACAAATTTCTTGGCCAGCCCGAGCTTGAGTCGGCCGTTCGAATCGGGGTGTGTTGGTCCTTGCAGCGGGTGACCGAAATTCCTACCTTTGAACATGATGTTCCTGTCCACTGGGTGTGTGATGAACGAGAGATGACACGCACGCGTGCAGGGACTTTAACGGTGGAGGGTCGAGTGTGAAGATTCTATGTTTAGGAGACGTGGTCGGTCGTCCTGGTCGGCAGGTACTGAAGCAATGTCTTCAATTGCTTGTGCAGCGCTGCTGCGCCGATCTGGTGGTAGTGAATGGGGAAAACAGCGCGGGGGGATTGGGCATTAGTCAAAGTACGGCCGAGGAGATTCGACACAGTGGTGCAGATGTCATTACTTTGGGAGATCATACCTGGCAAAAAAAAGAATCTCATGCCTACATTAACTCTCATAGTGATTGGATTATTCGGCCGGCGAATTATCCGCCTGGAGCCCCAGGCCGCGGCTGGACCATCGTGCAAGCCAAGAATCAGAATCAAACAAAGATAGGGGTTTTTAATTTGCTCGGACGAGTATTTATGAACTTTCCTCTCGATTGTCCTTTTCGAACCGCTGACTCGCTATTGGCTGAGGAACTCAGAGACTGTGCCGTCATCATTGGCGATGTGCATGCCGAGGCAACATCAGAAAAGGTTGCCTTGGGAAGGTATCTTGACGGAAGGGTATCATTGATTTTTGGCACCCATACCCATGTTCAAACTGCGGATGAATCGATTCTTTCAGGAGGAACCGCGTATATTAGCGATGTGGGAATGACTGGCTGTTTGGACGGCGTCATTGGGATGAATGCCGCCATCGCGACAAAGCGATTTTTAAGCGGCATGCCTCTGGCCTACGAAGTGGCCGAAGGGCCGGGAACTATGCAAGGGGTGCTTGCAGACATCGATATTGCAACGGGCAAAGCGCTCAGTATTGAACGTGTGAAAGAAAGTATATAGGACGAGGCCTCAGTTTTGACTTCCGTTCTTAATATTTTGAACTGCCATCAAAATTTCGCGCATACCAAATGGTTTCAGCACGTAAGCATCCGCGCTCACATTATGGGTATGGGCGAGCGCCTCAGTATCTATCTCTGATGACATCATTACGATCGGCAGGTCTGCCGTCTGTGGGTTGTTTCGTACGCTCCTAATAACGTCGAATCCGTTGATATCGGGCATGATGCAATCTACTAACAGAATATCCGGGCGAGTTTCCTTAAGCGAGCGTAAGCATTCTTCTCCGTTTTCCACGACATTAACTGAGTATCCCTGGGACGTGAGGAATTCAGTGACGAGGATGCGCACAACAGGGTCGTCATCAACAACCATTATCTTCTCTGCCATATCCACGGTTCCTACGAATATTACCTAAAGGAACGTATCGTCAGGCACCTCAATTGCCTTGAGTATTTCGTGGCCTTCCTCCGATGGGGATGGTCGAGGCGACCTTCATGAAGAGGCAGACAATCCCTCTGTCTTCAGCAAGTGTGCCACAATACTGCTCATTCCGTGTCGGTCATTGGCGGATTTAAGCAAGCGGTGGAGCGTTGAAGGATTGAGAAGGGGAACCTTCGTCCTTCTTTTCGTCGAGGGTTGCTCGAACAGAATGCGCCAAAGTCTCCATATTAAATGGCTTGGCCAACAGCCCCACACTTGCCAGCGGTGGGGAAATATCTGAATTGGTCAGAAGAATTCCCTTGGTTTGAGGCTGAAGCTCCCGCATCTCCCGAATGCCGCCGAAATTCTGTAATTCCGGGAATGGGCTATCAACGAGAATGAGGTCAAACGGGTTTCGTTTACATATTTCAAGTGCCTCCGCCTGGCACGGACAGCTTCCGACACGGTATCCAAGAAAGGTGAGCATTGAGGTCAGCGCATCACGCACTGGGGAGTTCTCTTCGACAACAAGAATGTGCTCCTGCCTGCCGCGTGGGAGAGGCGAATGGGTCCCTGAAGGGACGGGCATGGGTTCAGCAATTGGCGCGGAACACGCTTTGGAGCGCGGGAAGTAGAGCGAAATGGTAGATCCTCTCTCGGGGTGGCTTTCGGCGGTCAAAAATCCCCCGTGCGCCTTAGTGATGCTATAGACTGCGCTCAAGGTGGAAGTGATGGAATAACCCCCCGTTTGGCCCATGAGCTCTGGATTGAGCAAACGATCCACCTCCTCCGGCGTCATGCCGTGTCCGCGACTCTTCACTCGAAGTCTAATAAATTCTCCTGGTACGGCATCAGGTTGGAGTTTAGTCACTTCCCAATCCAAGGTTTCGTGTTGGACCGAGACCTCCACGGGTCCGCCATCGTTTCCGTATGAATCTCGGGCGTGAATCACAAGTGTCAAGAGCGCCTGCTGAATGAGGCCGATATCTCCTTCGATGCTGCTATCTTCCTGACAAGTTCCAAGCGAAATGTTCTCGCTCTTCCCTGCTGCCAATGCAAGGATTCCCAGATAGTCTTTGACTGCAGTGTCAAGTCGAACCTGCCGCTGCATTCCGCCGTGTTGTCCGGAAAACACGAAAAGTTGGCGCAGTAGTGTTCCCGCTTCTTCAGTTTGTTGTCTAAGTGCTCGTAGAGCCGTTGACCGTTCCGTATCGCTATCAGCGTGTTCTGCGTAGCTTGTGTAGGCGCACACTGAGGTGAGGACATTAGTGAACTTGAGTACTGTCCCCTGGAGGAGTGCGCCGAGCGCAAATCGTTGATGTTCGGCCAGTTGCCATGGCTGTAGGGTACGCTTTGAGGTGATGTCGCTGACCGTAATAATGAGACTTTGCGATTTAGCAGAGGATTGTTCCTGAGGTCCGTCCGCAGGCAAGAGGCTGTGAAACTCTAAAAAAGTAACTTGAGAAGGTGTGCGGAATAGGCGCAGCTCCGTCTTCGTAGGACCATCGCGCAAACTTTGGTCTAGGTGTTTCACCAGATGGTCTTGGATAGATTGGGGGAGCCCAATAGCACGAAAGTCCTTTCCTGCAACATCATGCTGGCGAATCTCCACAAGCTCGCGAAAGCGGGAATTTACGTAGGCGATGGTTCCATCTCGTCCCACAGCGCAAAGTGCAACATCTTGTCCCTCGTTGTCCTTCGGTTCATTAGGCGGTGTGACCGCTGGCGCACCTTGAGGGGGGGGTGTGGCCTTTGTCTGAATCTCAACATCAGACACAACCTGGTTGTAACTTCTCGTCCGCGCGTTCTGTAACCGTCGCCAGTACTCGCTAGCCTGGCCGGAAAAAGTACGTGCTAATGTGCTCGGAAGAGAGTCGCCAATAAAGAATGCCCGACCTTCGTGCCGTAGAAAACGAGCGATGACGGCAGAGCCGAGAGAAAGTCCAAACAAAATAAACGGAACGCAAGAGAAGAGAGTTAGGAGATTTCCGCGCTGAGCGGGCGAGAGCGAGTATTCGTCGGGCACGGCTGGGCCGAGAAACTCACAGGCAATCCAAAGACTCACGGCCGATGCCAGGATAACCATCGACTTGAGAATGTTCTCCATCTCCATTTGAATGGGATTAGCTTTCAGGAAGTGTCTCACGACCCGATCGAGCAACAACACTTCGGCGAATGCCGCAATGGTAATGTCTTGAAGGGCGGACGAGAGGACGGCTCCTAGGGTCCAAATCTCGGGGATGGCCTGGACTGAACTGAAGTGAATCAACATTGGTCCCACTACCAAGGCCCATAGCCCCAGGACTACCCATATGGCAGAAAGACGGGGGTAGAGCCGATGAGAAATCCCTAATGCCACGCTTAGGCAAATCATCCGGAGAGAGTAGAGGTGGTCTCCAGTCCAAAAAGCATAGGGAAGAATTCCTGCTGCGATGGCAGCCAGCGATCCTAAAACGCCATTTGCAAGCGCGGCAACTATGATGAAGAGATTGCCGAATTGTGGCAGTGCTATTCCCGTGGATGGAGTTCCCAGGAGGCCAGCTTGAGCGGTATTAACAATCAGAGTCGCAAGACCAAGAATAGCCGATATTCGTAATTGAACCGTATACTGGCTAGCTGAGCGATGGTACCACACTGCAGAAATCTCCCTAATTCTCGTTCAAAGTGACTCGCTTTCACCCTTTTCAAAGAGGAATATGAAATGCCGTTCTGTCTTCCTTAGATGCCTGGACGCCTGACTTCGCTGCACAAGAGTTTAATTTCTATCTGGTCGTTACTTCTGGGGCTGTGGTAGCATCGAAAGTATTCGGGTTTGAATAATTTCTTTGTAGAATAGGAAACGCGCCATGTTACATAAATTTTTGGTGGTAGCTGTTGGGGTAGTGAGCGCTTTAGTCTTAGGTTTTAGCGCAGTTCAAGCACAGGACGTTTTGCCCCATGATAATGGATTGGCCACCTATCATACTTCTCCTCGATATCGTGAGAGTGAGTCGCATCCTCTTAGAATCGTAGCGTATGTTGCTCACCCGATCGGCTGGCTTGCTCGTGAGGTCATTTTTCGGCCTCTTAGCTATTTTGCCTCCTCGACTGAGACTACGCGTAGTATCATGGGCTATCGAGAGCCCTATGACTACCGGCAGCCAGAATGCTTTGCCTCTGACGAGAGCGTGCCAGATTGCCGGTCAATTACTCCATTTAACTATGATAGCGCTCCCGCGGCTCCGGCTCAGGCGAATGACGCGGGGTCATTATCCGGGGGGAGCGCCGATAGGCAGGTATATTTCCCAAATGTTAACTTTGATTTTGATAAGCGCACGCTCAACGAATTGGGTAAGGGGAGGGTGCGGCAGATCGGAGACTTGCTTAAGCAATCGGGGGGCGTCCAGGTCGTTTTGCAGGGCCACGCCGATAGTGTTGGGTCTGAAGCTTACAACGAAAAGCTGGGGATGGATCGGGCTGAAGCTGTACGGCAGGAGTTAGTCTCTCAGGGCATATCAAGCGAGCGGCTTTCAACGGTATCTTTTGGCGAGACCCAGCCGCTCTATAGTGACGAGGCTGATTGGGCTCGCGCCCTCAACCGCCGCGTTGAGGTACATCCGAACGATGGGGCGGCAGCGCCCCTCCAATAGTTAGCCCACCAGAGAACTATTGTTTTCCGGACGCTTCTCGTTAGGATTTCTATGCTGGCATGCCATTCATGCAGCGCTCTTAGTCGGCCTCTGCGATGAAGATTCGGGCGCTGGGACTTCAATGGTGCCGGTGGAGGTTGAGGAGGAGCTTCGCACTGAAGTGGGAACCGGTTGAGTGTCTTTCTTAGTAAGATCGCGATGGGTGTTTCTTGAAACAGAAGTTCCCTTCTCTGAAATATGCCGAATTGGCTGGGTGAAACCGAGCCAGTCAAGCGCAGCGCGAATTGGTGAGCGACGAGGCTCCTGTAGCGCAATAAGCTGTCTAAGGGCTTGGGTCTCAGACAGAAGAAGGATTTGATCCCGTTCACCCTTCTCTTCTAAGCGTTCCATCCGAATCTTGAGCCAATCTCGCTGATCCTTAAGATCTCTAATTTCTGCCTCCCGAAGACCTAGGATCTTTTCATTAAGCGCATGAAGGTGCTTGAGCCGTGCCACCTCAAGTTCAAGCAACTGAATCGCCTGAGCCTTTTCTGAAAAGGCAACATGTACCGAGGGCCGACTATTCATGGACTCCGAAATGTTCT
>CAZPBV010000140.1:5876-8821 GCA_964584675.1 uncultured Bdellovibrionales bacterium | reverse complement strand
GGACATTTTCAATGTCCTTCGGTATGAATAAAACGGAAGATTTGATATCCTTTCGACCGGCCTCAGTTGAAATAATTGACAATTTCAAGTAGAGTCTTCCGGCTATCAGCCTATTGATGGGACTTCTTCCCTTTATGCGAATGCTTTCAACGGGTTGTAAAAGAATACAATGAGAGTTTTTCCTATGCGTAAGTACGAAACAGTGATGATATTGAGCCCGGAACTTGGCGAAGGGCAGCTGAAGGATGAACTAAAGAAATTTGAAAATTTTTTGAGTTCTCGCGGAGCGACAAATATTAAGGTTGAGCGGTGGGCCAAGCGAGAACTTGGTTTTCGCATGCGAAAGCATAAACTCGGTTCCTTTGCCTTTGTTAACTTTGAGACGGCGAGCCCCGAGATAGCAGCGGAAGTTACTTCCATATTGCGAATCACGGATCCGGTGCTCAAATTTCAGATTCATCGCCTGAGTGACAAAGTGAGAAAGTTCAAAGGGACGGTGCGTCGCGGCGGCTCATCCGATGGCGATGAGTTCTCAGATTCTGACGTTGATTATTTATCAAATTGATTGTCTGCATAGGTAGATGGTGTCATGGAAGTTATTCTGAATCAGGATTTTCCTTCTCTTGGGTATGTGGGAGATAGGGTAAAAGTTCGCCCCGGTTATGCCCGTAATTTTCTTATTCCGCGCGGTGTTGCCATTGAAGCTACTACCAGAAATGGAAGTCAGCTGCGCCATCGTCTCATGGCGATTAATGCAAAGAAGGCGAAGTTGCGTGCGGAAGCAGAGGATTTTGCAAAACGTTTAGGTGGTCTAACGCTTGAATTTGTTGTGAGAATTGGCGCGCACGGTAAAGCTTTTGGCGCGGTTACAGCCAAGGATGTTGAATCTGCGCTTGCCAAGGAAGGCGTTGTTCTCGATCGACGCCAAATTAAGCTTGGCGAGCCTATTAAGAAGGCTGGCGAATATTCCGTCTCTATTAAGTTACACTCAGAAGTTTCGGCTCAAGTTGCCGTGCGGGTCAGTGCTGAGGCTTCCGAGGGGCATAAGAGTTCTTCTGATTCTTCCAAGAAAGGATCCGGGAAAAAGGCGGGCGGCAAGAAGGCGCCGGTCGATGCCTCTGCTGAGGGGGAGGTGAGCGCCGACGAGGCCAAAAAGAGTAGCGGCCGAAAAAAGCGGGCTAAATCTGCCGAGGACAATGAAGAGGGTGAATCAGTGGGCAAGCCTCCTTCGACTGGAAAGAAAAAAAAGTCAGCAGAAAAAAGCGAGCCTGATTCCGAGTGAACCAGGCCCTCAAGCTTTTTGGACTTCATCAGTCAATCCGCCGTGGTCCTCATGGCATTGCTGTATTTCTTGCGTTGAGTATCTTTGCTGCTACGCTGATCCTGTGGGTCGGTGGGGCTATGAGTTTTCTGCCTTCCGAGGTTTCGGGTGGCACTCGTTTTCCCGAGGCTTTTGAGGTTTCATCTCAGGGAAGCTTCCTCCGCATAGAACATGGCGATGATCTGCAGCCTCAGGCTGGGGAAGATTTCCTAGTGCTGGCGTGGTTTAATCTCAAGCGATTGCCGGCGGTTGGGCAGCAATTAGTGCTCCTTTCAAAGTATGATCCTGAGGATGGGCGAGGGTATGGCCTCGGGCTATCGCGGGATGAAAAAGGTCTCCGGCCTATGGTCTATTTTGCGGACGCCGATGACGTCAAGAAGATGAGTGCCATTCGGCATGCGACCCGTTGGTATGAGTTTCCCGACCTCGACTTTCCTCTTACAGGGTGGTTCATGTTTGCGCTGACCTTGCATGACGACAAGCTTCTGGGGGCGCACATGGCGCGATTTGCCGATCAAGATTCTGCCAAGGCCGAACTCCATCTCTTAGGCGGGTATGATGTCGGCGAAATGGTGCCGCCCCTGGGCACGAGCGATCTCATTGTTGGAGCTTTTCAAGATCGGCTCTTTCGCGGCGAAGTTGGACCTCTTGCCATAGCGCGCGGCCGGGGGCTTGCGGATAGATTTAAGGATATTTTCAAACAGAGCACGCGGCATCCCTTAGAGGTTGTTGACGAGATTCCGCGCGACTGGCTCAAACTATGGGTGCCTAACCAGCAGGGCGATAGGTCGGATTTCAGTCATTCGATAGAATTTAATGCTGGCCGCATTCGTAAGATTAAACGGGAGAACGGTTGAACTTATGGGAAGGCGGTTTGACATTCCCTCCTACTATCGATCCTCTATTGTTTCGAGCCTCAAGGTTGCTCGCAGTCTGAGCGATCAGCGCAAGCGCGATCTTTCGCCGACAACGCTCCATGCTGGACGAGTGACTTTTAAATTGGCCAGACACTTCGGCTTTTGTTTCGGCGTCGAAAATGCCATTGAAATTGCCTATCGGGCCGTAAAGGAAAACCCGGACCGTAATGTGTATTTGCTGAGTGAAATGATTCACAATCCTCACGTCAATGAGGACCTACGGTCAAAGGGGGTGCGGTTTCTCACTTCTCCCGATGGTACTGAGCTTATTCCTTTCGAATCGCTGCAGCCTCATGATATTGTCATCGTTCCGGCATTTGGAACAACGGTGGCCATGTTTGAGCGCCTCGCTTCATTAGGCCTTAATCCATGGCTCTATAATGCTACCTGTCCGTTTGTTGAAAAGGTATGGAAGCGTGCCGAGCAATTGGGGCAGAAGGGCTACACGGTCATCATACACGGAAAACATTCTCATGAGGAAACCCAGGCCACGTTTTCCCATGCCGCTCTTTCGGCGCCGAGTCTGGTCATTCGGGATATGAAGGAGGCTGTGGAATTGAGCAACTTCATATGTGGGGATGCCAGCCTTGAGACATTTAATCACGTCTTTAGAGGGCGGGCGTCCGATGGCTTTTTCCCCGGCGAGCACCTGCGCCGCATAGGAGTAGTAAATCAAACGACCATGCTTGCGACCGAAACTCAAGCCA
>CAZPBV010000140.1:0-5866 GCA_964584675.1 uncultured Bdellovibrionales bacterium | reverse complement strand
GAGTTGCTTCGTAATGCCATGCGGAAAGCCTACGGCGAACATAGCCTTTCGTTTCATTTTGCCGATACGCGCGATACGCTGTGCTACGCCACTTCCGAAAATCAAGATGCGGTGAAGAAGCTTATCGAGAGTGGCGGTGATCTAAGCGTGGTGGTGGGTGGATACAATTCTTCCAATACCTCGCATTTGGTTGAGCTCTGTGAGCAGCATGTTCCAACCTTTTATGTCAAAGACGCGGATGAATTGATTAGTGAGCAAGAAATTCGTCATTTGGACATGCACCGGGGTGCGGTTGCCATAACCACTCAATGGCTGCCGGCCGGCAAACAGAATATCACCATTTTGGTAACTGCCGGAGCGAGCTGTCCGGATGCTCTGGTCGATCGAGTGTTGACGCGTCTAGCCGAAATTTTGGGCGTTCTTGACGAATTGCCGCTGGCGGTGTCTGAGGCACTTCAACCCGCAGGGCCGGCGGTTGCTTTATGACGCCGCTCTCGTTCTTGTCTCTTATGAGTTGTCATAGTATTGGCGCGAGGTTCAGGGCCTGGCCTACGTAATTTTCGTAGGGCAAATAATTAGCGGCCTCAATCCTTAACTATACTTCCCAAGTTTCCGATACTAGCCTTACTATAGGCTTGGGTGGCAGATTCTGGGCCTATGCTTGCACGGTCATGCGTAAAGATTTCTTAGGGCCCTATCGCAGAAGTGGAGGATCTATGTATCTTCGGAAAATGTATAGTGCCGGCGATTCACGCGCCGAGTCCGGCTTTACTCTCATCGAACTATTAACAGTTATAGGGACCCTTGGGGTGCTTGCATCACTAGCAATCACGGGGTTTTCGGTTTACCGTGCAAGCGCCGCCTATGCGGGGGCCGAACTGACCTTGCGTTCGGCTCGTGTTGCTCTCGACTACGCTCTGAGTGATGCAGATCATCCACCTCCAGCAATAGGCGCCACATCCCAGTCAATCCCGGGTCCCATAACGGGAGCTCCTCAGCTTCTTCCCGGAGTGCAGCTATCCCGCAATATGAAGATGCAGTACGCGTATGACCCGACCTGTATCGATTTAAGTTGCCCATGGGAATCCTTTATTGAAGCTCGTCACTGTCAAGGCAAAGAGTATACCCGCTGGATTCGATTTGGAGATGGTTCTGAAGTTCGCTTGGAACATATTTCCGGTGTGGGCTGCCCGTAGACCGCCATATCTCTCCTCGAACATAGGCCAATTGCCGCATTTCTCGTGCCGTGGTACAGCCAGGGTTATGGGTGCTGTGCCTTGAGGCGGCACTCCCGTTGGCGCTGGTTTGTGGGAATGGAATTATGAAGCGATTTGATGTTTGTGGGATTGGAAACGGTATTGCCGATATCATGATAGAAGTATCGGAGGGCGAGTTTTCAGCGCTTGGTTTTGCGAGGGGGGGATTCGCCCTGGTGGACCACGAGGAGCAGCAAAAGCTGCTTACGCGGTTTTCTTCCAAGCAGCCGTCCCTTTCTGCCGGAGGGTCGGTGGCGAATTCCATGATTGCGATTTCTCAATTGGGCGGAAAATCGGCCTTTCAGTGCTGCCTTGGCGATGATTCTTACGGCATGTTCTATAAGAGCGAATTTGATTCCCTGGGAATCGAGGTAGGAAATCCTATTATTGTTGGCCATCCTACCGGGACCTGTGTGGTGCTCATTACGCCCGATGCCGAACGGACCATGCGAACCTGCCTCGGGGTATCCTCAAGTATAAGTGATAAACACTTGAGCAGTGAGGCGATAGCGCATTCACGCTGGCTCTTTATTGAAGGCTACTTATTTTCAAACCCCGGTGCCGGGCCCGCGGCCGTATCGGCCGCTATCGAGCTTGCACGTTCAAGTGACTGTAAAATCGCTATTACATTCTCCGATGAATTTATTGTGCATGGTTGCGGGGATTTGTTGCGCGCCGCTGTAGGTCAGGCTGATCTGATTTTTGCAAATGAACGGGAAGCCTGTGCATTCACCGGCGCTGAGAATTATCGTGATGCCTTTCGAGCGCTGAAGGCCATGGTTCCTAATGCGGTTGTCACCGCCGGGGCCAAGGGAGTGTTGGTGCGATTCAATGGGGAAGAAGCGTCTGCGGATGCTTTTCCGTGTCGTCCGATTGACCTCACCGGAGCCGGCGATATGCTTGCCGGCGCATTTTTGTATGGCATTACCCACGGGTACTCACCGCATGAAGCCGCTCGTGGCGGTTGCTATCTTGCAATGGAAGTCATCTCACGCCAGGGAGCTCGGTTGCACTCAGGCGTCAAAGAGTATTGGGATTTGGCACTATCGCGGGAACCGTGACAGCTACTTTGCGTACTGCGTTTGAATTGTCCGATGATCGGATCAAGGTAGTCGCCAAAATTTCTGACGACAAGCTCAAGCTTTTTGTTGATGCAGAACCTTTGGCGCAAACCGGGAACGGTGCCATCGGCCGAGATGAATTGGTGGCGTTACTTGGTCAGCATGTTCCGGTAGATACCATTAATGTCGGAGTGATTGATGACATTGTAACCCGTCTCAATGCCGGAGAAAAAGTCGAAGAGCGCCGTGTGATAAAGGGCGTAGAGCCCAAGGCGGGAGCTGACGGCAAATTGGTGTTTTTGGTAAAGCGGTTTACCGGTAGCCCCGAGGTTTCGGTTGATGAAAAGGGATTTGCTCAATTTCGTGAGCTGAATCTTTTCGAAAATGTCAAAGTTGGAACGGCCATTGCGCGTCTCTATGCCCCAAAAGCGGGCGAGGATGGAGTGGATGTATTTGGCAAGAAGATAATAGCGCCTTCTGGAAAGCCTTGTAAGGTGAAGTTGGACAAGACGCTGTTGCTGGTTTCTGCGCCGGAAGGAGGGGACTCCTATCAGGTAATTGAGTCTCAGGTTGAAGGGTATGTGGCTGAAGACAAAGGATCCATCTCCGTTCGCCAGGAACTGGTCATAAGTGGAAACGTCGACTTTCATATTGGAAACATTGATTACATTGGCAGTGTCCGCATAAAGGGAGACGTTCTACCCGGGTTTACGGTCCAGGCCAAGAAAGGCATCGTGGTTCAAGGTTCCGTTCGTGGCGCAGTCTTGCGCTCTTCGGAAGGGGATATCGAGGTTAAGGGCTTTGTGCACGGGGGAGAAGGTGGAAAGATAGTATGCGGCCGTGAAGTTCGCGCTCATGTGTTGCAACAAATCTTAGTTGAGGCTTTATCAAATATTGTTGTCAAAAAGGAGGCTATCGATTGCCAACTGAGAACTCAGTCCGCGCTGCTGATTGATGCGGGAAGTTTGGTGGGGGGCGAAACTCTTGCTGTATGTGGCGTGGAAGTGAAATGTCTCGGCAATGAGGTCGGCAGGAAGACAGAAATTCAGTTGGTGAGCGACACCGAAATGAGCACAGAGTTTGTTACCATGAAAGCAAATATCGAGAGCCATGATAAGGCCATCAAACTCATGGAATTGCATCTGGGGCCATACGTGAGAACTCCGGATCGGATAGCTCTCCTTAACGAGCCGCATCGAAGCAAACTTACGCAACTGCTCCGAAAGTATCGTGAGGTTCAGGAAAGCCGAGTAAAATTACTTTCCAAGCGGCAAACCCTTCTCAAGGGAGCTCGAATCAACTCGGTGCTGAGGATAAATTTCTTGGGGGATATGTTTGAAGAGGTCTACGTACGAGCGGGTGAAGATGTATATCGTTGCACCACACGCGCCAAGGGACCAGCCTCTCTTGATTACCACCCCCGTGAGCATCGTTTTGAACTAGGAGAGTATAAAG
Organism: uncultured Bdellovibrionales bacterium; assembly: GCA_964584675.1. Taxonomy (GTDB): domain Bacteria; phylum Bdellovibrionota_C; class UBA2361; order UBA2361; family JBGSMV01; genus CAZPBV01. Next base: position 2,094 of record CAZPBV010000140.1, on the reverse strand, counting down.
GGTTGGAATGCACCGTCATGCAAAGCCAGCCTGTTAATAGTGATGGCGGGAATTAAGGGTATAGCAAGAATAGGAGTGAGTCATGAGCGAGAAGGACAACACCCGCGAGCCGGACGAGCGGTTCGAAAAAATGAGTGAAGCCATTCGAATGGCGTGTGACAGGCGGCTTGGCGTTGTGGACCACAATTTTTTGTGCGCAAGTGTGTCAGTGCTCGGAAATCACAAGCCGGTATGTGTGGAACAGACGACGCTCACCGGCCAAGTCGTTTCGCTGTTTGAACAGAAGGGTATTGGATCGGTCATTGTTACCGGCGATGGGGGCCGGGTGGTGGGAATATTCACCGAGCGAGATTGTGTGCGCCGCGTGATGCCGGCTCTGCCCGGAAGTTTAGGCAGTCCAATCACTGACTTTATGACGAGAGATCCGGTTACCCAGCAGCCGGATATCACTATCGCCTTTGCCTTAAACTTGATGTCGCATGGCGGATTTAGACATGTTCCGTTGGTGGATGGTGAAGGGGTGCCCGTGGGAATTATCTCAGTCCGGGATGTGGTAGACTATTTGGCGAATTCCTTGGTCGAGGATTTGCTTTCCTTTGATACCGGGTCGCCCGATTAACTAGTTGAAACGGTTGTAAAAAAAGGAACATTTCCGCAAGTATATGCTGCCGGTGAAACTTCCCATAACTTTTGAGTAGTGCTTGATAAGCCCGTATACTGAGTTGTCTACGCAAGAATATAGGGAAGAGAGGTGACGTTGTGTCCTCATTGACCAAGGGAGTAGGGATTTCTCGAGTTAGTGCCAAGAGCATCGTGGTGACTGTTGCTGTGTTGTTGGTGGTGCTGGCGCTCTTTTTTATTCCAGAAATTATCAGTTTTCAAAGATCGCTGGGCTCGGCCTCGCATTCTGAGACGTCAGGTGCGGCTCTTGCATCGCGGGAGTCTAAAGGAGCCTTGGATCAAGTCTCCAACCTCATTTCTGGCGGCTACATTGAGCAGCTAAAGGCCAAGAAGGTAGCTGCCACGACGGTAAACCCCTCTGATAAGCCGGCTACTGCCGGACCAACCCGAGTTACCTGGGATGATATTAAGAATAAGGAATCAACAGGCGCCCTTCGTGCAGCGCAAAGAGAGGCGCTCGCCATGGTGAAAAAGCTCCCCTCTTCAAAAGTCGCCTCTCGCTATGCGCTCCTTAATTTATCGAGTGCCATCGACATGGTTTTGGGAGGATCTGATACCGCCATGTCGGCGGAGGAAGCTTTACGATACCTTGAGTTCGTTCGTTCCGCTGCCGCTGGCGCGTTGCAGCGTGATGGAGCCGAAAGCGCGGATTACAATCGGATGGTGGAGTTTCCCTTGGGGCCTGCGGTGGCAAAACTTGGACAGGTCGGCACTGCTCGCGCTCTCCAACCGTTTGACCCTCGTCTTACCTTCAACGGTGTGCTGGTGAAACAGCAGAGTGATAACTACGGGCGGTGGAATCCCCGCGGCAAGGTCTATGTTTACTTACGTGGCTTTGTTATTGGCAAAGACGTTAAGTACATTGAGGTCTATCGGGATGGCCAACGCTATGCGCGAATCACTCCGCGTGCTCCCAATGGCGCAGGCCGCAGAAATTTTAGAACTCGGCAGTGGAGTGGTCAGGGGCTGTTTAGTTTTCAGGTCGTCGATAAGTCTGGGCAGACATTTGAAAAGCAGTATAGATTTTATCCGCGGGCTGCCAAGTTTCCGTGGCGGCGGGGTTCGTTCCAGATACCGATTCGCGGTGAAAATGACTTTCGGGTGGATCGTTACTTTACTGCTCGTCGCGGCAAGGTGCTTGGGGCCGGCGGGCAGGCCATGGGGAGCGCCGGTCCTGGATTCGCGCGATTTTGAGCCTTTCCGGCACAGCCGGGGTTGCGATTATTTTGAAAATTCGAGATTATTCGGAACCGCGCTTTTTCGGAATGCCGGTCCTATCATGCGGCGACGTAGCTCAGCTGGCTAGAGCACAGAACTCATAATTCTGGGGTCCGTGGTTCGAGTCCACGCGTCGCTATACCACCCCAGCGCTTGGCTTCGCCAAGACGCTTGCCCCTGAGAGGGGCGGCGACG
>CAZPBV010000139.1:7356-8836 GCA_964584675.1 uncultured Bdellovibrionales bacterium | reverse complement strand
AAGCCGAGGCTGAACGGTTGCGGCCATCAGTAACTCCAGAAAATTCTTCAAGAGTAAGGGTGACCTCTCGGGCAGAAACCTGGACGACCGGGGGAATGTCAAGAATGGTATCAGGAGTTAAAATGGCTGGGCTTGGAGTGGGCGTGTTCGTTGGTGTTGCGGTCGGGGTGGGAGTCGGGGTACTTATCAAAAGCGCCACCCCGAGGGGGGCGGTCAGATTTACCGCGGAAATGGCATCCTGAACCGAAGTGCCATCAAGATTGGAACGCCGAATGACATTGTTCTCGCTGTCGGTCCAATAGACCTTGCCGTTAATCGTATCAATAGCAAGGTATAGGGGGCTGCCGCCTGTACTAATGACAAGTTCCCGAGTGCTTCCGTCAAAATTGGCGCGATATATCCCTCCGTCTCCGTAATCGCCCCAATAGAGCTTAGAATTTTTAAGGTCTAGCGCAATGCCTCCCAAGCTTCCGCTCGCCGTGGCAAGAAGCTCTTCCGAAGAGCCGTCAAAATTGGCTCGACGGATTTGCAAAGTTATCGAATCGGTCCAATAAACTTTTGCCCCTGAAGGATCAACTGCGATTTGTTGGGGGCCTCCGGTCTGGGTCTTAGAGGTTACCGCCTCTCTCCCTGACCCATCTAGATTTGATCTATAAATGTTGCGATAGAGAGACCCTTCCGTCCAATAAACTTTATCATTGAGCGTATCGACTGCTAGGCCGTCCGCAGCGCTACTACTGGAACTTATGACCTGATAGTTTGCTCCATCGAGGTCGGCTCGACTAACCAGTCCCCCGCTATCATCGGTCAGATACAGCTTGAGCCCCTCGGAATCTACCGCGATGCCGGTTGGATGTGTGAAGCCGGTGCTGGAGTTGAGAATGGTCGTGAGCGAGGATCCGTCAGTTTGAGCGCTTTTGACGGTCGGCCCGCTCTCGCAAAAAAAGATCGAGTCCGCCCAAAGCGGGGTCGCTACCAAGGTGATAGAAAGGGCGCATGCTACGTGAAATTTCACAGACTTCCTCTCTCAAGTAATAGGGCCTTGGGGTAAGCTATGGCAATGTAAAATATTACTGCACTGCGTACGTCTGCCCCGGAGGTATTACCTGTACCTTAACTGCGATCTCAGAACAATGAGACGCGAATTGTTCCGCAGTACCGGTTAAGAGCCCAAAGGTGTTATAGTGAATCGGAATGATGGTCTTTGCGCCAATAAGGCGGGCAGCATACGCCGCTTCTTTTGGCCCCATCGTAAAGTGATCTCCGATAGGCAAGAGGGCAATGGAAGGGCTATAGATTTCCCCAATAAGCCGCATGTCAGAAAAGAGAGCGGTATCACCAGCGTGATAGATACAGGCGTTGTCAAATTGAAGGACAATACCGCAGGCCTCTCCAGCGTAGTGGTTTCCCGAAGATGTTTGGTAGGAATTTGAGTGAAAGGCGTGGGTCAGCGAAATCCGTAAAGGCCCAAGTTCGAGAG
>CAZPBV010000139.1:0-7346 GCA_964584675.1 uncultured Bdellovibrionales bacterium | reverse complement strand
GAGCTCATAGGTGGCAACTATTTTTGCGCCGGTCTCCTTGGCGAGCCGAAAGGCGTCACCCGCATGGTCACTGTGGCCGTGGGTGAGAGCAATAATGTCAAGGTGCTTGGGAGTTTGAAATTGCGGTGGGCAAAGGGGGTTTCCGTGAAGCCACGGATCAATGGCAATTAAAAAATCTTGAGCCTCAAAGAAGGTAGCTGAATGCCCGAGAAATCGAATTTGATTTAGTTTCATGCTTAGGCCTCTCCAATATTTTGATGCTTGTCGTTAGGAAGAATAAACTGTTGGGCTGCGGCGTCCCGCCTCTTGTCCGCAGAGATGCGAACGATACTACCGGGGGCGTTCGCGACAGAGTTGAGGTAAATATGCCCTTGGGCGCACGCGTTTACCACCCAAGGATATAGGCGGTGCTCAAGGTCGAGGACGCGCTGTGCGAGCGCATCTACCGAATCATACGCACTGCAGTCGCAGCACGCTTGAGCGATAATAGGCCCGGTATCGACGCCGGTGTCGACATAGTGCACGGTGCAACCGTGATGAGAGGCTTTGTCCCGCAAGGCCTGTTCGTGGGTGTTTAGTCCCGGAAAGGCGGGCAGGAGCGATGGATGGATATTGATGAGGCGTCCGAAATACTCTTGGACAAACTCCGCGTCAATGATTTGCATAAATCCAGCAAGGGCAATGAGGTCCGGTTTAAGAGCGCGCAATTTATCATAGAGCATGGCCCGTTGTTCTTTGCGGCTCTGAACTTGGGCGCGTGAGACGGCATAGGTCGGAATATTGTGCTCGGCCGCATAAGCAAGTCCTGGCGCCTCTGGTCTGTCGGTGAGCACTCCAATTATTTGATATGACTGCGCATTTGCAATGAGCGAACGCAGGTTAGAACCCCGTCCCGAGATAAACACAGCAATGGAAAAATTCCCCGGCATCGCGCTCGAATCTTAAAGGGTGTATACTCAGATAGCAACTTTATCCCGGAAGACATCGAACATGTCCTTGGTGCCCGCCGGTTCTTTGCCGGAGGCAAAATTGATCAAGGTCATTGAGACGTTTCCTAAGTTTTTTTGTGGCCAGCACATCTTGGAGTGTCCTGCTATGCGAAGAACTGTAATTCTCGGGCTGGTGATAATTCAGTCCTCAATTTGTCTGGCTGACGGGGGCCCCAATGAATGGAGCGAGAAGGTGCTGACGCCAACCCCTGGGATTCAGCCGACCTTGGACCCAAGGCTTCCGCCTGTTCTGCCTGGAGAGCCAGTGGCGCGCGGGGGAAAAAAAATGAATGTGTGGTCTACCGCAGGGTCTCCGAGTGGCGTGAGGCCTCCCGAGGTCCCCGAGCCCGGCAAGGGACTGCAAGATGATAGCATTGATATTATCGTCGACCGTCGAAAGAGCGGACACCCGAAGTAAGGAATTCTATGGGCGGTGGCCCTCTTTTGATGCGCAGGCAGCGCTTGTGGCATCGAGCAGCCACTTCTGATATTTCTCATCAATCAAGTCGGGATCGATAACAACAATCTCCGGGGTGTCATAGGGATGGAGACGCTTAATTTCTGAAATAGTCTTCTCGAGCGAGTATCGAGAAGTTTTGATAATGAGGAGACACTCTTGGTCCTCTTGGACCTTTTCCTGCCACCAATAAATCGAGAGCACACCTGGCAAGATAGTAACGCAGGCTACCAGGTGGGCTTCGACCAGAGTCCTGGCTATTTCGACGGACTTCTCCTGTGTCGGCAAGGTAGTTAGGATCAATCGGGTGTCCATAACCCTATTTAACCTTGCAGGGGCCGTACGAACCAGGCGAATTCATTGGCGGCGAGTATACATTGACAGGGGCTAGTTGTCATGGGTGGCGAAAACGAATACCCTTAAGGAATTGCGTCAAAACCCTTTGACGCAATTCCCGTGCACGCCCGGATGGCGTGCGCGCGGAGTGGAGCGTAGCGTAACTCCGCGTAGCGACATGAGATTCGCGCCGCTTCACGCGCGAATCGAATTTGGAGCAACTGAAAAACCGCCAGGGATGGCGGTTTTGAAGCAGTTCCTTAGGGAAGCGATGAAAGGAGGAAAACGTTCCTTTTTTTCGAGGAGAACAGGATGAAGACAGAGTGGGACTATTCGGATCTGGCTGAGTCATATGTCAAACGACCTGATTATGCAGGCGAAGCTTTGGAGGCTATGCTTCAGAGAACAGGCCTCGGTGCCGGCGCATCAATCTGCGATGTCGGGGCGGGGGTCGGACACCTTGCATTGCCGCTGGCGCAGCGGGGATATCGAGTGACCGCTGTTGAACCCAATAATGCAATGCGCTCAGTGGGAATGGGGCGATGTGCGGCATGCAAAAATATTGAGTGGATCGAGGGAACGGGAGAGAATACCGGGCTGCCAAAAAGCGCCTTTGATTTTGTTACCTTTGGGTCTTCTTTTAATGTTTGTGATCGCGCTAGAGCTCTTATCGAGACCCACAGAATATTAAAACCACACGGATGGTTCGCTTGCATGTGGAATCATCGCGACTTGGATGACCCCATTCAGGAGCGTATAGAGGAGATTATAGCGAGAACTATCTCGTCCTATGGGTATGGCGTCCGCAGGGAAGACCAGGAGGAGGTCATTAATGCCACCGGATTGTTTGACCACGTTCATCAGATAGAAGGCCACGTTATTCATCGACAAGCGGTATCGGATTGTGTTGAGGCATGGAGATCGCATGCGACCCTGCAACGGCAAGCCGGTGAAAAATTTACGGCAATTGTTGACGAGATTGAGGCATACTTGCAAAGTCTTAGTATTGCTATGATAGCCATTCCGTATACGACCCGTATCTGGATGGCACAAATGAGGCCGGAGCTATTGCGCGCACATGATGTCCGCCCTGGCTAGACCTATAGTTCGTTTCGTAAGCCCGCCTTATGCAAGTGGACAGATGTGGTTTACTAATGCTTTGACGTGGCTAAATGTTGAAACCCGAGACGATGATTTCTATAAGACGATTTATCGGCGCGAAGTGCCATTTTGGATAAAAACCCCGCAGGGTTTGGTTGTTAATGAAGAAATTATCCGACCGGCACTCAATATGCTCCCTATTCTATGGGATCGCGAAGTTTTTAATTTTGATCCGGCTGTAGAGATTCGCTATAGCCACAGGCTTGATAGGGCAAAGTATAGGGACGCTCGATTTATTCTTCTTCTACGAGATCCGCGGGATGCGCTCTATTCGGAGATGCGGCGTAATCCGGTTCCGGATATGCGAGAAGAAGAAATGGGTGAACAGTATCTTCGCTATCTCCGCACTCCTCATACTCAGGATAATAATTTTGGTCATACGCTGACCTTGCGGCCACTGGACATGTGGTGCGTGTTTACCGCATTTTGGCTGCGCATGCAGGCCTTTCTACAGGTTAAGCTAGTCATTTTTGAGGATTGTAAGAAGGCGCCGGCCGCCACTTTGGCAAACCTCATGGACTATATTGGAATACGAAGAACCGCACAGGAGATTGATCTCGCGGTTGAAATGAGCACGGTGGAGAAATTTAGAATTTCGGATCAGAAAGCACGCGACAAGTACGGAGATTCGGGCCGAGTGAATGTTCGCAAGGGCCAGCCAGGAGAATGGAGGACCCGCAATCCATCCCAAGAGTTGCCGCTTTTCGATGGTGTGGCCGCAGGTATCATGGAAGCAGTGGGTTATGATGTAAGCATGCATGGGCATAAGGTGCCATTGAGCGCGCTATTTGGAACAGAAGAGAGCGCAATTTCGAGAATGCGCTGCTGGCTTACCGAAGAAGAGGAAAGAGTTCGGCGCTCGGAAATTGCCGGAGGTGAGAGGGCCCTTTTGGTTAACCGCATCTCCTATCTTTTGAGCCTCATCACTACAAACGGGGATCCAAAGAGTGATAGAGTATCGCTCGCTGTCTTTGGGCTTTTTGGCAATCTATTCGATGCCAGTGCGCACATAGGTCGAGACGAGTTGATGCGTGTGATGCGAGAATCGCTTGAATATTTTGGCGTGGAGGCGCAGGATTCTGAATCGATGGTTCCTTATATTCGAGCAACTTGTGTCTGAGAACTATAGCACTCTGTTAGATCAGAATTCCGGACTTTTTTAGTGGTGAGCGCTCGATACTATTGATTTCAGGAAGGTCTCTGAATAAAGGGCAGCGCCTCTCGCACAATATTCTGGATGAGAGCCTCACATCCTTTGAGGAATTCCACTGCCGTTTCCGTCCTGTCAGTAAACTGTAAGATTTCGGCTGCCTGATTGGCGAGAGTAATGGCCTTATTGGGGTCTTCGCGCATGATAAATTTGATATGGCTAAGGGCTTGTTTAACATCTCCGAGCACCGCATTTCGAGTGGCCAACGTGCTATGCAGCCGGGATGCTTCGCCATCCTGTGGGAGTGCTGCATATATCTTTCCCAACATTTCCTGAAGCTCGCGCTGTTCTTTCACTGCTTCGTTCATGCGCATGAACTGATTATGGAGGTCATCGGCGAAAGCGGGCATACGATCCATAAACTCAATGATTTCAAAAATGGAATCCATAAATTGTTGGGCGCGCTGCTCAACTTGATGCCACTTTGCCGATTTTTCAGCATGGTTGAATCGAAGAGGTCGCTTACACAGACTGCGCTTGAGGGGAGACTGTTGCCATCGAAGCCACCATGCTGCCTTTGATAAGCTAATAGAACTGCGATCAAGATTCCGCGGGTCAATTTTGTAATCAAAGTCCCAGTACTTATGAAAATCCAAGGCTAAATAAAGAAAGGATTCTGTATCCTGCTCCCAGTGCCATTCCTCTTCACGAAAGCCAAGGGATTGCACATGATCGAGCAGCTCAAAGCCGGTGGCAATCGGCCATGGGGTGTTGGCGTTGGGATGGACGATCAATTTGGCGTCCCCCCCGGTCATATAGTAAATAAGACCTTCTCCCTCGACATTCCAGTAGAATCCCGAGGGCGAAAAATTGGCGTAAAAGGGGCCTTCGACATCGTTGGTACGGGTGTATGAGTGCATGCTGGGAATTGCCAATCGAATAAGGTCGCGTGAGGAAATTGGGATAGAGTCCGTTGACCTGTCGTAGAATTGCCTCAGCGCGGGAATAAAGGTCTCAGGTATGACGCAGAGAGTGTTCTGTGAAATGACCTTCTTTCCCGAGTCCATCAACTGTCGGAGTCGCAAGAAGCTATTGTTCGACCACATTTGATCAGGAGTCAGCATGACTAAAGCCGCTCCGGCGGAGACACTCTCCGGGATGGTGGCCCCGTAATATGTATTTGCGATCGCGTTGCCATCATAGCACGATAATCGTTCGTGCTCCCTTTTGGTGCGTTCTGGATCGAAGGTGCGAATCTCTGTTTTTATGAGGGAGGAGAGCCGTCGATAGCCTGCGCTTTGTTGAATAACATCAGCGTCATGGGGAGTAGTGTAAATAAAATAGCGGTCATCGGGTCGGCTGAGCGAAGCCCCGAAGTTGCCTGAGGCCAGACAGGTGGGGAGTGCGGCGCTCAGATAGTGATCAATGAACAGATCACCCCAGACTACCGTAACGAAATGGAGCGGCCGTCCTGACATGATGATTCCTGTTGAGAGTTGGAGCTTGACGAAAGATTGCTTTTGACTCGTTCAGCGCAGTGGCGAAGATGGGAGTCGTAATTGGCCTGAAAGTACTGTGCGACCTTCTCCCCAAACATCTGGTGACTTTTCTGGGCGGGGTGGCAATCAGTCGGAGAAACGTGATCAATAGGTTCAAAGGGCATGCCAAGATATCGGTCTTTCGGCATCCATCCGCTTGTTAGCAGACTGTCGCAGATACGATTGTTGGTGTAACAAGGAACCCAGCTAAAGCCCCACCCGGCTTGCTTAGCGGTGAAGCAATACTCCATCAACTTAAAATGTGTGAGCACTTGCGCTAAGTCCTGGTACTCGCTAATCAATGCCGCCTGATGTTTGATAATTTCCTTGTCGGCGTATGTAACCTCGGTCAATTCACAAACCAGGTGCAACTGATCTTTCTCGATGAGTGAAGCGTACCCGGAACTAAAAGGCACTTGTTTTCCATCGGCCCGGTAGTACTCTCGCCTATCGCTTCCGGGTATGACAAAGAAGACAATATCCGGCATCACGAGATCTATTGTGCACAATAATGTTCGCGCGGAATGGTCGAAGCCTCTTCCTCCAATTGCAAGATTCCAATTTCGGACAGGAACGCCATACTTTTCGGCAAGAAGTTTGCAGGCAATAGTGGGAAAGGCTTCTTCGTACTCGACTCCGGAGCCCCACACAAAGCTGCATCCTAAAAACATGGCGGAGATATAAGTGTCTTTGGGATAGGGGCCCTGCGGATTTAGGTCCTCAATGTCATACCCCTCACATCGATATCCGAGGTTGTTAATTTCAAACGGGCTATTTTTGACTGGAATAAGCGGAAACTCCCTGAAGGGAAAGTATTTCTTAATAAAATCAAGGTGTGGAGCCATAGCGCAAGCCTTCGGGATTAATTCGGTGAATATCGGTTGAGATGCTGTAAATTCAGCCATGGGTGCGGAAGGTAGTCCGGACTTCGCAAGGGACATACGGCCGCAGCTTTTGGAATCTTGCCTCTATCCTTTGTCATCGGAATGAGGGGGCCGTCAATCAAATGGGGGATTTGCACCTAAGGCCAATGACTAACAATTTTCTTGAAATTGAAGCACAGATCGAGAACGCAAAAAAACAACGCGTGGAAATTTCACGACAGTTTTCTGAGGCCGGCAATCGCTGTCTGGATAACGGAGACGTGGGGTCTGCTAAGCAAGCGTATCAACATGCGATTGAGCAAGATGAGACTAACGCCGACGCCTTGGCCGGTTTGGGCTGCTGTTTTATTTCGGAAGAGAACTTAGAGCAGGCCATGGAGTATTTTAAGAAAGCGCTTGTGGTAGTCAGAAACTTTAAACTTGCCATGGATGGGCTCAAATTTTGCGCCATTAAGCTCGGGAAGGACGACGACCTGAAGGGCCCTCTTGAATGGTATTGCGGACAAAGTCCTAATGACAAGGAATCCGAACTGGATCTGATCTTTTGTTACTATCGATTGGGGGAATTTGACCTGGTGAAGCGGGCAGCAAAAAAAATTTTTGCGCGCAATCCTGTGGGTCCTAGGATTGATGAATTACGCGCGATTGTGGGAACCTTGGTGTAAGGTTACACTGACGGGGGAAAAATATGAAGCGCGTATTAATTATAGGCGGCGGCTTTGGCGGATGCTCCAGCGCGCATCTTCTTGCACTTCAAGGCGGCTGGGATGTTACCATTATTGAGTCAACAGCCTTGCTTGGGGCGGGAGTTCGGACAAATTATTGGGGTGG
>CAZPBV010000138.1:0-8899 GCA_964584675.1 uncultured Bdellovibrionales bacterium | reverse complement strand
CCTGACGATAGGCCTTATACTGAGGTATGGCGATAGCTACCAAAATGGCCACAATCGACATAGTTACCATCAGTTCTATCAAACTATAGCCGTCCGTACTTGCCGCCAGCCTGGACTTTGGCTGGTGAGGAGTTTGTGCTTGTGGAAATGCTTGGTTTGGATGGTACATATTTGAGAGATTTTGACTCTTATTGCGTCCAAGGTAGTATCGTTCCCCCAGCGAACTTGCGGACATTTTCAATGTTCTGCGGAATAATTGCGTATTCATAGCGCAATTCTATTCGAACCTTCTCTTGAAAAGTTTCTGCTTGAAAATGGCTTCTGGGGATTACTTCGTTCTAGGAATATGAGAGAATCCTTGGCGATATGGAACAAAACAAGTTAATTCGTAATATTGCAATTATTGCCCATGTTGATCATGGCAAGACAACCTTAGTTGATCACATGTTGCGCCAGAGCGGCGTGTGGCGTGAAGGTCAGGATGTGAGCGATCGAGTAATGGACAACCTCGAACTTGAGCGGGAACGAGGTATTACAATTGCTGCCAAGAACTGCGCTGTACGATGGGGGGATACCAAAATAAATATTTTGGATACTCCCGGGCACTCCGATTTCGGCGGAGAAGTTGAGCGTGCACTGAGCATGGTGGATGGGGCCGTCCTGTTGGTTGATTCGTCAGAGGGGCCGCTACCTCAGACCCGATTTGTTCTTAAGAAGGCGCTTGAAAATCGTCTCGCGCTGATTGTCGTTATCAACAAGATTGATCGCAAGGATGCCCGTCCGAACGAAGTTTTGAATGCAATTTATGATCTGTTTATTGATCTTGATGCCACCGAGGATCAGCTTGATTTCCCGGTTATTTACGCCATAGGGCGAGATGGTATTGCTCAACCCACTCTCGAAGAGAGTCGTACTGACTTAAGTTGTCTGTTTGATACCATTTTGTCGGCTGTACCCGCACCGACCTATGACGGCTCACGCCCCTTTCAGATGCTTGTTGCTAATTTAGGGTACTCCGAGTTTCTCGGGAGACTTGCTGTGGGTCGTGTGTTTCATGGCAGATCGCAACGCAACGATTCCTTGGTTTGTATAGGAAGAGATGGCGAGGCTCGCAATTTGCGAGTGGTGAAACTGTATGCCTATCAGGGCCCGTCCTTTGCGGAAATCGAAACTGCGGAAGCCGGTGATATCGCCATTTTGGCTGGTCTCGATGATGTCGAGATTGGAGATACCATTTGTACAAAAGACAAGCCGCAGGCCTTGAAACGTATTACGGTTGATGAACCAACTATTGCAATGCGCTTCATTATTAACAACTCGCCCTTCGCCGGTCGTGACGGGAAAGTAATTCAGGCCAAACCGCTTTTTGAGCGTTTGCACCGTGAAACATTGCATAATGTGGCGCTTCGCGTTGAAACAACCATCGATTCGAATACCTTTCTGGTTAAGGGCCGAGGGGAGTTTCAGATGGCAATCCTAATTGAGCAGATTCGGCGTGAAGGGTATGAAATTACAGTTGGGCGTCCTCAAATAATTTTCAAGGAAAAGGATAGCAAAAGGCTCGAGCCAATTGAACACCTCTTTGTTGACTGTGATGAAAAGTTTCTTGGGATCGTCACCGAAAAACTTTCTCTCCGCAAAGGCAAAATGGTTAATATGGTTAACCATGGAACGGGGCGCGTGCGGATAGAGTTCTCTGTTCCGGCGCGAGGATTAATTGGGTATCGTAATGAATTTCTTACCGATACCAAAGGCACCGGCATCATGAATTCCTACCTCTTGGGGTATGAGGAGTATCGGGGCGATTTTCCAAGCCGTGTGAGCGGCTCTTTGGTTGCTGACAGGCAGGGAGAAGCAATACCCTATGCGATCTTTCATCTCGAGCCGCGCGGTAGAATCTTTGTTGTTCCTGGAGATCCGGTGTATGAGGGAATGATAGTGGGCGAGCACAATCGAGAGAACGATCTTGATGTTAACATTTGCCGGGAGAAAAAACTGACAAACATTCGAGCTGCCGGACGAGACGAGAATGTTATTTTAACTCCCGTTACCCCGATGACACTGGAGCAGGCCATTGAGTTTATTAGAGATGATGAACTGGTGGAAGTGACGCCGAAGGCGATTCGACTCAGGAAAGCGGTGTTGGCAGCCAATTTGCGTTAGCCCGGACATCTCACCCCTGAGTGGGGGGTGCGGCCAATTTCGCCAGTACTATCTCAGTATTGTTACTGAGCAACTGTTGGATGACTCGGTTTTGTTCTCGCAGGCGTAGTGTGGATCAAAATGACTTGAGCCCGTCCGGGTTCCTGTTTGGCCGAGCCGGGCGCAAGGTTGGGGATCCGGGTGTTTTTTGAAATTCCAAGCGAGCCTTGCGTAATGCTTTAATACAGGCCGGCGTTAGTAAGCCGTCGCGATAGCAGATAGCTGCGGGAAAATCAGGATACACCTCAAGAGCCGCAGCAATATCGGTAGCGCAGTTCTGCGAAATTAATCTCCTGCGTTTAAATATGTTTTTGTTGTCGATGTCAGAGCCGCCAAAATTGGCCGATGTTCCTGGGCTGGCCGGGCGGGCTTTTGAAAAAATATCAAAATTTTGCTCTGAATTCTGTGCTGCCACCGGCCCCGGCGATTCTGAGCCACCAGCTGTCCCGACGTTGTCCACCAAACTCTTGAGCGGATCGGCACTTCCCGAACTACCGGTGCTATTATGAATCTCATTCTCGGTTGTCGGAGTGAGTGAAAGTACCACGACCTTACAGCTTATCTCAATTATTTTCTTCATTAAGTCGCGCTTTTCGCGCTGGGAGGCTTCCGAGGGCCCTGCGCTTTCCTTCTCGATTACGCTTTGAAGTTGCTGGCGTAAAGAATTAAGGAGCGCCGCTCCGGAAGCTTCGTTGAGTCTTGCGTTAAGACTGTCACGGGGGATACTTGAGTCATCTTCAATGATCCCAAGCGATTGCTGTGCAAACGCGCTTTGGCACTGCTGAGAGTCGATGCCGTTCTTGACACAAGCCAGATGTGGGTTGAATTTGTCGAGAGACCGGATTTTTTCCAAGTGGGCTGAACAGGCGGCGCTTACTTGCCCGCCGCTAAATTGGAGATCCCGAAAGAGATTCGGCATACACTGGGACAATTGTTGTTCATGCGCCAAGATGAGGGCGGCACGATTCGCAAGAGATGCTTCTCCCTGGTAGGCTGTTTCCGCAATTTCGACTTGAAATTCTCGTAGGGCGAAGAGCTTGTCCTTTGGCTCCGATGCTTCTTGAGGGGGTGAGGGGTGAGCTACTATTTCATTGGAAGATGATGATGCGCTCGACGACTCTTCTGGGACATGAACACCGGCGGCGTCGGTGACAGCAGCCGGGGATGAATTCTCGTTCTCGATTGAGGGATTGGGTGCATTGGGGGCGCTATAGTCGTCAAAGAACGAAAGCGAGTCATCTTGGGCAAAGGCCGCCTCCTGGTCGATAGCGATCGGTAGACTACTCAATAACAGTGCTAATAACACCAATAAAGTAGGAGCCGATAGCAGCTGTACCCTCAAGGAATGTTCTCCATAAAATAGGGAGTTAATATATCGCCATACATGGCATGCCGCAAAGCGCTCGGATGCGGATCTTGAGGTAAGGTGAGGTCTCTTTCCGGAATTTTACGAATCTCCATCATGCGCTCGAAATCCGGGCGCATATTAATAAATTTAATATCGCGTCTTTTTTTCACTATCGGCAATCTCTTAAAATCCTTCTCCCAGTCTGAGCGCGGGTTCATGGTAAAATAAAGGTCAATTCCATGCTTCTTGGATTCTATGGCAAGTTCCTTGAGAGCGCTATTTGGGTCATAGCCGGATAACTCCAGGCGTTGTTCTTCAATTTTTGGGTCTATGGCCTGCCATGTTAGGCGTGCAAACTCGGTCGCGGCAAGCATAGACCCCGGCCGGTATACGTCGCGCACATAAAACGGAAAGCCAAAGTCATTTTGAACGAAAAATACCAGGACGGCATTAGGCTGAAAATCAAGCCCTTGCTCAAGGAATCGTGCCACTTCTTGGAAGGTCGAATAGCCTGGAACGGCAAAATTAAGGACCTCAAAGCGGCGCTTCCCGCCGGCAATTCGGTTCAAATTGTCTTCAAGACGTTGCGCGAAAATGGACTCTTGCGCTACTCCCCAACCAAAAGCAAAAGAGTCGCCCAGCAACGCTATGCGATAGGTATCCGGCGGCTTGGCAATCGGCCGTTCTGGCCCGCGCATGCCGCACGAATTTGTCCTTACGGGAACGCGTTGAAAAATGGTGTCGAGGTTTGGCTTAAGGTCAAATATGATTCGATCGCTCGGGTGAGGGTTAACGATAGCGCGCAAGTTTCCGCTGGCAATATCATCGATAGATTCTCCAGAAGTACTGGCATTGGCCTCGGTCCCCTGTAAAATTGAACGACGCACATCGTCCAAGGAGCCAAATTCAGTTCCGTGGGCCCTCAGTTTAATCAGCCGAAGCGCCCCCTCTATGCCTAGCAGGCCGATACCAACACCGAAGGTAATGAGAAAAAATCTGGAGAGAACAACACTGAGTCTAGGCATGGTGCGAGGCTACCACACAACACTGTACCGGAAAAATACTGTGCCGGTAAAATACAGTGCCGGAAAATCACGGTGCCGTAAATTACCCGGGCTTAATCGCGGCGCGAGTTCAACTTCATGAGGAGTCTTAAAATTTCCATGTACAGCCAAATGAGGGTCACAAGCAACCCGAAAGCGCCATACCACTCCATGTACTTTGGCACATTGCCGCGTCGGGCGGCGTTTTCAATGAAATCAAAGTCCAGCACTAAATTGAGAGCAGCCACCACTACCACGACGAGAGAGATTCCTATCGAGAGGGGGCTTGAGTCGTGCAAGAAGGACATCTGCATACCGAAGAGCTGCAGAATCATTGAGATAAGATAAAAAAGCGCAATAGCCCCTGTAGCAGCTACAATTCCAAGCTTGAAGTTTTCGCTCGCCCGAATCCACCCCGACTTGTATGCAATAAGCAAGCAGAAAAGAGTTCCAAAAGTTAAACTCACTGCCTGAAAGACGACACCGGGAACCTGCAGCTCGGCGAAGGCAGATAACTGTCCCAGGACCAAACCCTCAACGGCAGCATAGACTGGGGTGAGAACAGGGGCGAGGTTCTGCTTAAACACGAGCACAAGGGCAACAATGGCGCCGGCAATAACACACCCGATCATGAACCCAGGGTTGAGGCCATTGAACCAAGTCCAATAGGCGCATGCCATGGTGATGGCAATAGAAAGGAGCGTTTTGTTAACAGTACCCTCCAACGTCATAACACCGGAAGAAGTACGCTCACCTCCTCTTGAAGACGTTGCAGAAGCACCGGTAAACACTTTATCGCTGAGGGTGGGATTTCCTGTTCTGATCATGCTGAAATAATAATAGTACTCGCGTACATCCGCAATAGCGATCTCCCTTCCGCACTGGCGGCAGCCGGGACAACGCCTGGTAGGGGGTAGCGCCGGGCTTCTCGTTCTGCGGTGAGAGGTCCGAGCTAATGCTTAACAAGCCTCTCGCGTAAGGCCTGATAGACAGACTCTTCATCCGGGAAATCACTGGTGCCTACTTCAAAAGTCATCGAGAGACGTAGATGAGGGCCGGTTTCTTCCCAGGGGACGGTTATTATGCCGAAATTACTTATTAGGTAATCGGTAAATTCCTGGGCTGACGAAAAATTCTTGCCATGAAATGACTCAGGGACAGGAAAGAATAGGTAAAAAGTTCCCGGGGAGGGTTTGGCTGCTAGCCCGGCTTCTTCGAGTATTTGACATACTCGCTCCAAGCGGCGGCTGTACTTGAGACGGTTCTTGTCGAGAGCCTTTTGGGCTTGATCCAGGGCTTCAACCCCGGCCTTCTGAATAGCAATAAATTGGCCGTTGTCGATATTGTCTTTGACCAACGCAAACGCCTTCAGCAAGAGCGGACAACTGGCAACAAATCCTATGCGATAGCCCTGCATGTTGTAACTCTTGGACAGGGAATAGAGTTCAAGTGTTACATCCCGTCCGCCATCAACCTGAAATGGCGAGACATAGTTGCCACTAAACACCATGTCGGCATACGCGGCGTCTTGAACGACCACAAAATTGTGCCTATGCGCGAGCTTCACCACTTGTTCGTAGAACCCAGTTGTTGCCACTCCGCCCGTAGGATTATTGGGATAGTTAAGTAGCAGCAATTTTGGTTTTTCACGTTCAATCATTTCCTGTAATTCAACTAAATCCGGCAAGTAACGATTTCGGGCATGAAGCTTTAAGGTATGCACTGTGCCACCAAGCCACTGGGTGATGGTGGGGAGCACCGGATACCCCGGAGCGGTGGCAATGACGGAATCGTGCGGATTGATAAAGGCAAACGGCGCTTGCGCAAGCGCGGTCTTACTGCCGATGCAATGGACGATTTCTGTTTCTGGGTCAAACTCCAACCCGAGGAGGCGCTTCAGGTAGCGGCTGGCCGCCTCTTTGAAGGGAGAGGTGCCGTTATTAGGGTATATGCGATTTTCCCTCAGGAGCGCTTCTCGATAAAGTCTTTCCGCCACCTGATCAGGAGCACGCTCCTCGGGCTCTCCTACGCCAAGATCGATTACTTTAACCTTCGGATTACTTGCAATAAATTGCTTTTTTGCGTTGTCAATGAGCGTGAACTTAAAGACCTTGTTCACCTTCCCAAATTGGGTTCCCCCGATGCGATCGGCGAAAAGCGCCTGGGGATCAAAGCGGCTCTTTGGATTCTGTTCGACACTCATGTTAAGATCTCCACGTCTGGTAATGCAGTTGAGACTATCGCATTTTTCCAATTTTCTGCGCAACTTGACCGGTGGAACTATGAAAGCAGCGCTCATTCAAATGGATATCGTTTGGAACCAGTTTGAGGAGAACCTCAACAGAGCACAAACTTTGGCAACTCAGGCAGTGGACAGCGGCGCTCAGTTGATTGTCCTGCCTGAGATGTTTATTTGTGGTTTTTCCTTTCTGCAGGGAGCCGACGCCCAAATTGCCGGAGAAAAGGCCTTTGACTGGCTCATGGATTTTGCGGGCCGCCACGGAGTCTGGATTTGCGGCAGCGCGCCTGATAGTGATGATGGAAGCTGGGAGAGGCCCCTTAATACGCTTGCTCTTTTCGGCCCCGCCGGACTGGTCGGGAAATACTCTAAGCTACATCTGTTTAGTTTTGGCGGTGAGGGGGATAAATACCGAGCCGGAAATGAGCTTTTGACCGTTAGGCTTGGAGAGTGGAGAGTGTCTTTTTTTATCTGCTACGATCTTCGCTTCCCCGAGCCTTTTGCAGCCCTGGCTACGGAGACGGACCTGTATGTGGTGGTTGCCAACTGGCCGCAAGCCCGACGGGAGCACTGGTGCACCCTTCTTGGTGCACGCGCTATCGAGAATCAGGCCTATGTGGTGGCAGTGAACCGGGTGGGAGAGGGGGGAGGCCTTCGGTATGTGGGAGACTCCCGCGTCATATCGCCCACCGGGGGCCTGATTTCCAATGCCGGGGAAGTCCAGGGCTGCCAGATGGCTGACTTAGACCTGAAGGCGGTTTGGGAGTATCGCGAGAAATTTTCGGTGCTGCGCGATAGGAGGCCCTCCAATTCTATTGTTTATCGCCCGCCGCTTTGTTAGGGTTTGGTTATACCGTCGCTGAACTTGTCACGCGCACGAAGGTCGCACGAAGTTATACAGTTTGTATTGTGATGTTTGGTCCTACTCCTCAACCGCCGCCAGCCTCAAAGCAAGACGCTCTCGATAGAATTCGTAGGCAGGTTAGCCGCTCACCGAGCGGATTCCCAGGGTTTGTTGGAGTGACTATTGTTGATGGCACGATTACGTGCTGGGTGTCTTGTAATGGGTGTGCTCCAGAAAGTGCGCCTGTCCTTGAGACGGTACGTGGCATAGCGGGCAATTTTCCTGTTATTGCAATAAGAGCGCCCGTCTCTTCTCTTGAGGAGGCAAGCAACTGCATTGTGAAACTTGCTCATGCCGGCGGCCATAGGGTGAACTGTGAAATCCATGATGGCGGACTCATCGTTCATTGCCATCCAGGCGGCTTATTAGATTCTGATGGCGGTAAGGCACTTGTGAGGACTATTGAGGACGCAGTAAGGCCCTTTCACATCCATTGGGCTAGAAAGTCTGCCCAGTCTGGTTCGGTGCTACCGACAACTCAGGAAGGTGGTCTCGCGGAAGATGATTTAGTGGGAGCATTGGCGCGTGCCACCCTAGATGGACGGTTACCGGGTGTTTCAGCTTATCGCGACAGGTTTGGCGGTGCGCCAGACACCGAACTTCTTATCGGTGCGGATTTGGTTCATACCGGTATGCTGCAAGCCGCAGCCTTTATCCGTGCATATCAACAAAAGGAAGAATCCAAACAGGGGGATGACCCGATAGTGGTTCTGTTTGCAACGGGCGCCACTCAGTGGATGGGGTACACTTGTTTAGAAGGGATTCTTCAAGAGTGGGGCCAATGGCGGGATTCGAGCGTAGCCCCGTTGCTCGCATCATTCGGTATTGACCTTACGAGGAAACCTGATTTTAGCCGCATATTGGCAGGCCACTTGGATACCATCTTCCCGCAGTCGAGAGATGCTCATTATTCCTATGCCAATGAGCTATCTCATATGTTTGACCGCTTAGGAATTCCCCCTGGGAACCGCCTTATGTGGTACGGAGATATTGCGGCAATGCCAAATGGGGAGGTAAGTCTGGACTCAACCAAGAATCGGCTTTCTCTTGAGAAGTTAGCCGTGGTCATGGAGTCAGTGAATGCTGATGGCATTTTGCTTCGAGAGTTTCAGGCCGGTACTTTGCCCGCAGACCATCCTCAGCATGCCTACCTTACTGCCATG
>CAZPBV010000137.1:5053-8904 GCA_964584675.1 uncultured Bdellovibrionales bacterium | reverse complement strand
TTTCTTGAGCAATAACACATAGCCCGGACTTCGGCTGGTGAGAAGTCCGGGCTAGTCTATTGTGCAAGCACGATAGGTTTAGAGTTTGGGGAGGCCATGTGGATATGCAATAATGCCTCAAAATTGGGCCATAACTATTGTGTATGTCTGCAACGAATCAGCCAACTCATCAGAACGGGGCCAATCCTAACTCAGGCGGGGCTAATAAATCGCCAAGTCCTCAGGCTGATTTCAAGCAGGCGTCGTTTACTCAGCCTGCCGGATCTAAGACAACCTCCGGTGGAAAAGGTACGCCCAGTGTAAAGAAAGATCAATCACCCCCCACCTCGCACGATCCAGTTCAAGCCATGAAGGGCGCTTCAACAAAGCCCCCGGCAACGGAAGCGGGACGTCGACAAAACAGCACTCCCCCGCACTCCCATCAGTCCAATCCCACTGCTGCCGACACTCGCAATAACGCGAATCCCCCGCAAGCTGCGCCTCCCCAGGCGGCGTCGGCAGCGTCATCGGCAAATCCAGTCAAGGCGAATACCCCAGCCCCCCAAGAAAAGCAGCCCCAACAGACGGCGCCACCAAAGGAACAATTATCAAAAACAGAGGCCTCCCAACCCGAGGTCAAGCCCCCTAGTACTCAAGACGCGCGAACGAGTCGGGACACAAGGATCGAAAGAGATCCATCTCCCATCCACAGCAAGGAGGGTGCTTTCAGCCCAAAGGCAAGTCCAGAGCCTCGACCATCAGTTGTGCCGACACCTCACCAGGCTGAGAATATTCGCCAGAGTCAGCCGACGGATCCTCAGCTTAGAGAACCGAAGCCCCCTTCTTCGCCCGTGCCGCACCGTGATCCGTCGCAAGCGGCGGAAGCCCCGCGTCCCGCTGCTACTCACCGAGAATCCGCTCAAACTCGCCCCCCAGAGCCTTCCCGCGCAACTGAGGGGGTGCATCAGCCTGTCCGAGAGCCGGCTTCGCCAAAGTTTGCTGCCTCGGAGTCAAGGATTCCGGCGGCCCCTAGACAGCCGGAACCAACTCTTCAAGCTTCCAGGTCCGAAGAGCCGCGCACCCGCAAACCGGAAATTCCCCTGGAAACACAGACCTCGCGAAAAGCGCTGGTACCTTCAAGTCCCGAAACTCCTTCAGACGACAGAATAAAGCCGAGAGATCTGCCCCGAGAGGAAAGTCCGGCTCTCAAGAGCAAAGCGGAGAGACCATCTATAGTGCGGGAGTTGCGAGCAGCCACTGCTTCGTCCATTTCCGAAACGACTCCGCCAACGAGAAAAGAAGTCTTATCGCACTCCGTCCCTTCGCCGGTCTCCAGAGAGCAAGCGGCTCAGCCTTTTCAACGAGTCAATCATGCCAAGCCAGCCGCCGGCCCTTTCATATCACCGCCAGTTACACCGCCCCAACGGATCCAAGAACGCATTGAAGCGCTCAGCCGCAGTACCACACGAGATCCTGTTGCGAGAAGCAGCAGAGTAGATACTCAATCTGCCCAATCATCACGCTTGGATCACGCGACTCGCGGAGACAGTGGGCTCATCGCTGCTCAAAGACGCGAGAGAGCGGCGGAATCTATTCGTCTATTCAACGGGAAGATCGACGAAAACGTTCAAACCCTCCGATTGAAGGCGGACCGCGCTTCTTCGCCGCTTCTCGAGAGGCTTGAACGAGAGTTCGATACGCGCGTCGCGAAAACGGGGGACTTTCGAGAAAAGTCTCATCGGGCGCAAACGGCTTTCGCCGAACCGACTCCGGCAATCACCGCGCGCAGCACGCCATCTCGGGAAAATGGCCAAGTACTGTCAGTAGGTCGGCAAGACGGATCAGACAACTCCGCTTCCGGCAAGAATGTACGTGTGCGCCTCGTCGAGGGGACGGCGGCTTCGCCGGCATTACTTGAACTACGGCAGGTAATTGCCACCTTGGAGAGCGCCCCAAAAAGTTTTGTCGTCAATCATCAAATTGGGGAGCAGCTACGATCCCTCCTTTCTGAAGTTGCCCATCTGATCGATGCACGGATGCTCGATCGCTCGCGCCCTATCACCCCCCAGGAGATTGACGCGCTCATTCCTTATGATCGCATTCGAAAGCTCTTGAGCGATGCAGCTCTCGAACTCAGTTTGCGCGAGAGGCTGGCGGAACTCGATCGCTTGTATGAGAAGCTGCTGGGCGCGGGAACAGACAAGGAACGCCCCCTCCAGGAGCTCATGCAGGACATTACTGATTTACTTAAAGACATTTTCCAACTTCAGGAAGTCACCCCCGGAAAAATTCCGCCTGACGTGCTTGCCGCCCTCGGATACGGCGTGAAGGAAACACACGAAACGGAGGAAGAACTAGAGTTGGAACTGGACCCAGAACAAGAAACAGATAGCGAGCAAAATCAAAACAGTGAACTGGAAGAGGGAGATCTCATTGAGGAAGAACGGGATATCGCCGTGTACGAAATTTACGGCCGAATTACTGACATGCAAAGTGGAGCGCCGATACCGGGAGCGATTCTCTATGGCGGCCTCTTAGGCTCCACGACCACAGATGCCGACGGCTATTTTCGTTTTCACAATGTTACCAAAGGCACCATGTACATCATCGGTCCGGACAAGGAGGGGTATGAGTTTAACCCCGTCTCTGTTTCGGGCACCATGAGTCAGCATACACGGCATGATTTTCGCGGCCGACAGCTGAATATTCGCGGCCGGTAAGTTTGCCTAACCTGCTTTCTCACCAGCCCAAGGTTATTCAAGCTCTCGATAGATAGGAATACCAAGTCGCTTTTTCTGTTCATTCACTTTCGCTGTAATGTGGCTCATAAACCACGAGTCATTGCACCACTCGCGCGGATCGACGGCAACGCCCTGCACACGAATCTGAAATTCGAGCCCTGGTTGAAGGGCGAATCCTGTCACCCCTGCGCTCCCGATACGCTGTGCCCGAAAAACAGCCTCCCCCTTATGGACGGCAACGGAGTCCAGCTGGCTGTATACGCTGACAACCCCGAGGCCATGGTCTAAAGCAACCGTGCGTCCATAGGTGCCAATATTCTCAGAAAACAGCACGATGCCATCTCCGGCAGCCAACACCTCCTGTTCTCCTGACCGCTGGGAATAGCGGGTTCCCAGCTGAACCGCACGCCCGATTTCACGATCTCGAATGAAAAATCGTAATTTATCCGCAAAATCGAACTCACGCCTGCCTATCGGGGCTAAGAATGCCTCCTTCCAATAGCTCTCAAAACGCGGCCCCCGCAAGAGCGAGACAAGATTTAGCTCGCTCTTTTGACGCAACGAATCATTAACCAACTGAAATTTTTCAATCAACTGCTCATTTCCTCCAGCCGGCGAGGAAAAGTGCAGCTCTTCTCCTGCCTGCCGCAACTGGCTTCTAATCTCCTGTGCATTCTGATCTGCTAGCGGAGCACTTCCAAGACGCAAAAAGTCTTCTGCTACTTCAACGCGACGGTCGCCCGAGACTCGTTCTGTC
The DNA here is from genome assembly GCA_964584675.1 of uncultured Bdellovibrionales bacterium. GTDB lineage: Bacteria > Bdellovibrionota_C > UBA2361 > UBA2361 > JBGSMV01 > CAZPBV01. Next base: position 5,427 of record CAZPBV010000137.1, on the reverse strand, counting down.
ACCCGCCCCTCCATCTCTGACGACACGGCATTCCCCACCTGATCTTCGGCAAAGACCTTGATTACCAAATTGCCCGGGGGGCTTTTTGAATCGACTGCGTAGAGAGCCGCAAACAATGTCGGCTCAGACAAGTCGCGCTCCAATCCGCGCGCCGGATATCCAAGAAAAGTCTGGTTCCCTACCTTGACTCCCGATAGGGCCAAGTCCTCATCGATGGCGCGATAAAACATCAAATCCGCGCTGCCCTGACTCATCTGAGGCCCAAACGATAGAACCTCTACTCTCGGGCGTCGAAAATCCACCCGCAAAGGAAAAACTTGCAGCGTCGCGTTGGTCCAGGCACTGCGATCGGTCACGCGAATTTCAACATCAAC
>CAZPBV010000137.1:0-5043 GCA_964584675.1 uncultured Bdellovibrionales bacterium | reverse complement strand
CCTCGAGCCCGCTTTCTTCCCCCTGAAATTCGATAGAAATGCGGCGGCGAAACAGTCCTTGTAAATCAGCTTTCAGCACCTCGCGATACTGCCCGCGCTGGCGAGTGCGGACATTGACATCTCGAAGCCCTGAGTCCGCATCGCTCAGCTCAAATCGAAGAATGACCGGGGCAAGGCCAATACCGCGAGGCATATCAAGAACGGTAATAACCGGCCTGGCAAATTCAAGTTGCGAGGTAAACATCCCCGTGCTGACGACAAAGGCAATGGTAAATAGCATCGCGCCTATTGCGGTGACCGCTAGAATGGCCAGCTTAGGCCCTCGAAGGCCGCGCCTTGCAGCTCTCGATGCGCGATTATTCTCTTCCGCCGCCATGCCGCCAGTTCATGAATTACCTATGGTCTTTCCCAACTCCAAGGTGTTATCTCCTCTCCAGCCGAAGTCCGGGCTAGAAATCAAGACTATCCCTCAATACCTCCCTCACTTGCGGACCATGCCGAGATTCAAGAAAGGATTTGAGTTTTTCCTTTAAACGATTTTCAATCTGTCTCACACGCTCCCTACTTAAGCCCAGCTTGTCTGAAATTTCCTGAAGTGTTGCCTTTTCTTCTCCCAGCATACGCTCCTGAAAGATAAGCAGCTCCTTCGGCTTCAAGGTGTTCGAAAATTCGCGAAAACTTTCCGCAATGAGGGCTTGAACCTGCTTTCGATCCAGCAAGTCTTCTTGAGTTTCATCCGAGCTCGGCAAGACGGACAGCATGTTACTTTCGGCATCGCTCTGAAGCGGGGCGTCCACGCTAACATCGAATGAACCAAGACGCTGCTCCATTTCAACAACCTCGCTCTCTTTAACGCTCAATTTCTCAGCAAGCAGCTTCGGTGCTGGAAAAAATCCTTCCCGTTCCAACTTCTCCTTTTCCTTTTTTAAATTGAAGAAGAGCTTTCTTTGCGCCTGGGTAGTGCCGATTTTCACCAGACGCCAATTAGCAATGAGGAAACGCACGATGTAGGCCTTAATCCACCATACGGCATACGAAGGGAAACGCACCCCGCGGTAGGGATCAAAGTTTTTTACCGCCTCCATGAGTCCCATATTGCCTTCCTGGATGAGATCGAGAATACCACGGGCCGCTTTTTCGTAATCGTGGGCGATCTTTACCACCAGCCACAAATTACTTGTAACTAATCGGTACGCGGCCTCAAGATCCTTACTAGCATAATATCGAAGAGCCAGGTCCCGCTCCTCTTCTCTTGAAAGCTGTGGATAACTACGTATTTCTCTTAGGTACGCATGAAGCGGGTCATAAGGAACAATTTCCTTAGCCTGCTTCCGTTCAACGACAACAGATTCCACCGGCAGGTCTGGGCTTACCGCGCTATCATCATGGGGGATGTGCCCCTCTGCATTTGCTATCAGATCCTCGGTATCGAAATCCCTCAGATCCTCCTGATCGGAAGGAGCATCCAAAATATCTTCGGGGTCAGAGCGCCCAGAATCATCAACCTTCGTTTCAGAATCTGTGCCTGCCGCAAGCCCGCCTTGGGGGCTATCGTCCTTTCCCAGCACTTCAGGAATGAGGGCCTCTGAGTCTTTCGTCACAGAGTTTTTAGGAGCAGATTTTCTTTTCACTGCCCGACCTCCCGGCGCCCGCGCCTATCGCCCCTTGCCTGAATCATGAGCTCCATTTTCCAAAAACCATTATCTTTCTTTTCAAGATTTTACCCCGAAGTGTCGAATATTGGCACTGCAGGCAGAATTTTGCCACTCGGGGCTCCGTAACCGAGTGCTTTAAGTGTTTGCTCTGATACAAATTTTTGGACTGCCTGACGGGGCGAGGGAACAAAGAATGTCATCTCGAATAGGCGATCTGCTCACCAGAACCGGGCTTATTACCGCCGATCAACTGAATCAAGCTATCGAAGCCCAGAAGTCCCAGGGCGGCTTTATCGGCGGCCACTTGGTACGGCTTGGCTACATCACCGAGCCGGACCTACTGCAAACACTAAGCCAACAGTACGGGGTGCCGATTGTGGAATTGGACAACTACCAATTCGAACCAGCGGCTCTACATCTCATCCCCGCCAATCTCGCTTCCAAGCACGGTCTGGTGCCTCTTGTCCAGAAGGAGCGTGCTTTAACGGTGGCGATGGTTGACCCCACCAATATTGTCGCTCTCAATGACATTAAATTTATTACCGGTCTCGATATACAAGTTGCTCTCACCTCCGAACGAAGTCTCAAACATGCCCATGAACGCGCTTATGAACAGAATGTGTCATACGAAAGCATCATTAGCGACTTCGAAGAACAAGATGTCGAGGTCATAGATACCCAAGAAAACATCGATCTAAGCGAGATTGAGAGAGCCACTGAAGACGCGCCGGTGGTAAAACTGGTGAACGCCATTCTGACGGACGCCATTCGCAAAGGCGCTTCCGATATACACATTGAGCCCTACGAAAAGTCTTTCCGGGTGCGATTTCGAATTGACGGCGTTCTCTATGAGATTATGAAGCCGCCGCCCAAATTGAAGAATGCCATCACTTCGCGTGTGAAGATCATCGCAGACCTTGATATTGCCGAACGGCGCCTTCCACAGGATGGACGCATCAAGCTAAAACTTGGAGCCGCGCGCGAAATGGATTACCGCGTCAATGTGCTTCCGACCCTGTTTGGCGAAAAGGTGGTGCTACGGCTGCTTGATAAATCGAATTTGCAGCTTGATATGACCAAGCTCGGCTTTGAGGCCGGCCAATTAAAAGATTTCAAGGAGGCCATTGATAAACCACACGGCATGGTGTTGGTGACCGGGCCGACCGGATCGGGCAAAACGACCACCTTGTATTCCGCTCTTGCCGAACTCAACAAGAATACCACCAACATCAGCACCGCCGAAGACCCAGTGGAGTTCAACCTTGGCGGCATCAATCAGACTCAAATGAATGATGATATTGGCTTTAATTTTGCCTCCGCGCTCAGAGCCTTTTTAAGGCAGGACCCGGACATCATCATGGTGGGGGAAATCCGCGACTATGAGACCGCGGAAATTGCGATTAAAGCCTCGCTCACGGGGCATCTTGTCCTCTCGACCCTCCACACCAATGATGCGCCTTCAACCATCAACCGCCTCCTTAACATGGGTGTTGAGCCGTTTCTGGTAGCCTCGTCCATTAATCTCATTCTGGCTCAGCGCTTAGCGCGACGCGTATGCTCTGATTGCGCCGAAGAAGTAAACATTAACCCCGAAATCCTGGTCAACATCGGAATTCCGGCGGCAGAGGCACGCCTCATAAAGGTGCGTCAGGGACGGGGCTGCACCAAGTGCGCTGGCACCGGCTACAAGGGGCGAATTGCGCTTTATGAAGTTATGCCGATGCGGGAAGAACTTCGCGAGTTTGTGCTTAACGGCGCATCCGCAGCTGAAATAAAGCGCGAGGCAGCTCGGCTGGGCATGATGTCGCTTCGAGCATCGGGCCTTATGCGGCTAAAAGATGGAGTGACTACAGTTGAAGAGGTGCTACGGGTGACGGGGGCCGACTAAAAGCTACCACATCGGCCGATTGCCCGAGTCAAGAGAAACAAACGGGCGGATAGGATCGAATAGGGAACGGGAGAAGAATGACTATGCCAATATTTTTGTGGGAAGGCACCAACACCAAGGGAAAGAAAATAAGCGGAGAAATCGAGGCGCGCGATCAGCAGGCCGTCTTCAACCTGCTCAAGGCTCAGAGAATCAACCCGGTACCCAATAAAATCCGAGAAAAGGGCAAAGGGCTTGAGATGGAAATAAAGATTCCAGGCTTTGGCCCCAAGATCAAGGGCAAAGACGTGGTCATCTTCACCCGCCAGTTCGCCACTATGATTGATGCCGGTCTACCGCTGGTGCAAGCTTTCGAAATACTGGTGCGCCAGCATGAAAACCCGGCTTTTAGAAAAGTTCTAGCGGGGATAAAGGAAACCGTCGAGACAGGCGGCACGCTTGCCGACGGCATGGCGAAATTCCCGAAGGCCTTTGATGACCTCTACGTCAACATGGTAACCGCCGGCGAGAATGGTGGTATTCTTGACACCATTTTGGAGCGTCTGGCGGTCCACCAAGAGAAGGCCATGAAGCTCCGGCGCGAGGTAAAAACCGCCCTCATTTATCCCTCGGTGGTCATTGCCGCGGCCGTAGTCGTTACCGCGGTTCTCCTTATATTTGTTATTCCCACTTTTGCCGATCTTTTCAAAGATTTCGGCTCTGCGCTTCCACTGCCAACCCAGTTGGTGATTGACCTCTCGGATTTTGTTGTTGCCTGGTGGTATCTCATTTTCGGAAGCATGGGAACAATCCTCGTTCTGTTCTTTCGCCTGCTGAAGACACCCCGCGGCAAGGAGATTCTCCACCCTATTGCCCTAAAACTGCCGGTATTCGGGGATATCATTAAGAAAGTCGCTGTCGCGCGATTTACTCGCACCCTTGGCACTATGCTGAGTTCAGGAGTTCCTATCCTTGATGCGCTGAACATTTGCTCCAAAACAGCGGGTAACAAGGTAGTGGAACGCGATGTGCAAAAGGCACGCGTCGTCATTTCTGAGGGTAAATCAATGATAGAACCTCTTTCTGAGTCCCCTGTCTTTCCCCCCATGGTGGTTCAGATGATTGGGGTAGGCGAGTCAACCGGCGCTCTTGATGCCATGCTCGCCAAAATCGCCGATTTTTACGAGGACGAAGTTGAAAATGCCGTGACCGCCATGAAGCAGCTTATCGAGCCCATCATGATCTTAGTCCTCGGTGTCATTGTGGGAGGCCTGGTCGTGGCTATGTACCTCCCCATCTTCAAGATGGGGTCCGTGGTGGGATAATACGGAGGATTGGTGGTCAAAGAGGATTCCACAAAAGAGCTAAATACCGGCAGGACCCAAGCCCTGCCGCTCAGCTACTTACTGGGGGCGCGCGGCATTATCCTCTTGCTTTGTCTTGCAGCAGCCGGGATTACCACTCTCACCTCTCGCGAGTACACGCTGAGCTACGGAACTCCGCTTCTTGCCGCCATTGCCG